>NZ_JBNLYC010000028.1:0-43662 GCF_050172015.1 Bacillus sp. GMa5/1
GTTCATATTTTTAAAAATTAATGTGACAATAAAGGGAGGTTGAGATACATACACGGTGGGAGTGTGTATGTATTTATTATAATAATGAATAAGACAATCAAACAACAAGTAATCGCACTATCAACAAGTCTAGTGATTTTAGGGAGCGTACCTTTATCAGCATCAGCAGAAGAGATAAACAAATCTCAAACTGATCAACTTAATATTGCCCAGGGAGAACATGGAACGAGCGGATTAAATTATTCTAATTTCAAGTTGGAAGTTCCTGATCATGTACAAATTAACGAAGCAGAAGTATCTGAAAATGAAAAAATGCTTTTAGAAGAATATAAGCATAAACATGATGAAACAGAAGAATTAAACAAAATGCAAGATGCTAAGAAGGGACAAGTAGCAGAAAAGGAAGCTATTTCAAACATTGAAAAGGCATTTGAATCTGTAGATGGTCGAAATGATGGGTCTGATCGTCAAATGAAACCTGTTGCAAAGCCAAGAGGTATTCAATATAGCGCACAGAGTACGAAGAAATATGGAACACTTGCAGGAGTTCCATTTGTGGAGTGGATTGTTCCAGCAGGAAATCCTGATATTCGTCCTGCAAATCCGATGAAAGCACGTTACATTACAATCCATGAGACCGCAAATACAGCTGCTGGTGCTAATGCTGAAAATCATGCGAAATATTTATACAAGCAAGCAACTGAAGGCACTTTCCGAACAGCTTCATGGCATTTTACTGTAGACGATAAACAAATTTATCAACACTTACCAACAAACGAAAATGGTTGGCATGCAGGAGATGGAGATGGATCAGGAAACAGGGAGTCTATCGGTATTGAGATCGCGGTTAACCAAGATGGTGATTACAATAAAGCTTTAGAAAATGCAAAACGACTTGCAGGTTATTTAATGAACAAAGAAGGAATTGGTGCAGATCATATTTACAAGCATCAACAATGGAGCGGGAAAAAATGTCCTGACATTTTAATTTCACGTGGTAATTGGGCTGGTTTCGTACAAGGAATTCAGTGGTATGCAAATATAAATGCGCAGATTGATACACCTTTACAAGATAAAAATGACTCATTTAATCCAAATGAAAATAATCCAGCTGAACCTAGCATGGAACTAGTGGTAAATGGTAGTGGCATCAATGTACGTAGTGATGCGGGTATTGAACATCGTGTTGTACGTAAAGCTTCAAACGGAGATCGTTACAAAGTATTAGCGGTTAAAAATGGTTGGTATAAAGTAGGTAATGGAGAATGGATTTTCTATGACCCAAGTTGGATTAAAATTAACTACAATGTACCAAAGGAAGAAGTACAAAAACCAAAAGATGATATTACAGGTGGCTGGTTTGAAAGGCATATTCGTAAATTAAACAGTCTAGGTATTATGCAAGGCGAAGGTAATGGTGTATTTGCGCCATATCGAAATGTAACGAGAGCGGAGTTTGCGAAATTAATCTCGAATGCTCTTAAACTACCAGAGGGAAATAAGTCATTTGTAGATATTAATG
The DNA here is from genome assembly GCF_050172015.1 of Bacillus sp. GMa5/1. Lineage (NCBI taxonomy): Bacteria > Bacillati > Bacillota > Bacilli > Caryophanales > Bacillaceae > Bacillus > Bacillus sp. GMa5/1. The sequence goes on from NZ_JBNLYC010000028.1 coordinate 1,523, forward strand.
AGGCACATCCATCACTTCATGATGGTATTAAACGTTGTGCAAGTGCAGGAATTATTAATGGTCGTGGTGAAGGGATTTTTGATCCTAACTCACCAATTACTCGTGAAGAAGTATCTATTATGATTGATAAAGCATTACGATATAAAGGAATTACAGGTGAGTTAGTAGCATTACCATTTACAGATAAGCATTTAATAACATACAAAGAATCGGTTCAACGATTATACAGTCTAAAGGTAGTTAATGGTATTGGAAATAATGAGTTTAATCCCCGAGGTACAGCAACTCGTGGTCAGGCAGCTGCCTTTATTGTGAAGATGTTAGATTCAATGCAAAAATAAAAGGAAACTTTAATCAGTGAGGGCCACTCGCATTGCAATCGAGCAGTTTATTCACCGAATTTTGAAATGAGAGTTGTACTGTCCGCAAATAGCAGAATAAATGGTATGTAGAAGCTGACATTGGTAGAAGTAAAAAATAAGAAGAATTTGAAAGGAGCTATCCAAAATAATAATTTGGAATAGCTCCTATTTAGTAGGAAGAACAAATTGTATTTCATAGATTGTAATGTAGAATGCCCTTCCAAGCCCCTTATAAGCCCCTACCAAGTAATAAATCACTAAGAAAAAACAAAAACAAAAACAAGAACAAAACAAGCGCGAAAAAATGAAACCGGCGTTGTAGTAGTAAAAAAATTGTAATTCGAATGCCAAAACCATTCCCGTATGCCTATCTTTATAATGAAGGATTAAAATTTTCCTATTTACTAGCAAAGAGTGGAGGGAAACATATGGCGGTATACCGTAATGTGCAGGTGAACTTTTGGCAAGATGAATTCATATTAGATTTAACGCCAGAGGAGCGTTATTTTTACATATATTTGTTAACTGGTACGAAAACGAAGCAATGTGGTATTTACATATTACCGAAGCGTGTGGCAGAGCTTGAAACAGGTTATAGTATGGAGACTGTTGAGAAGTTGCTAAACAGGTTTGTTGAGTATGGAAAGATTTTATATGATACGGAAACGAAAGAGGTATTCATAATAAATTGGTTACACTATAACCCTATTTCAAATACGAATGTGGAGAAGTGCGTATTACGTGAGTTAAAGACTATAAAAAGTAATGAGTTCATACATATATTTTTACGTAAATGCCTTGAAGAAGAATACAAGATTCCATTATTATTGCAGCATTTTGGTATGCCAAAAGAAGAGGATAATAGTAGTTCACAAGTAGTTATTGAAGAGAAAGAAGAAGCGGAAGAGATAGAGGTGGAAACCATAGAAGAGGACGTTCCAAATAGTGAAGTTTATAAGTTTTATGAACAAAATATTAGTAGTTTATCCCCATATGTTGTGAAGGAATTGAAGAATTGGATACAAAGACTTTCTGGAGAGAAAGTGTTAGAGGCACTTAAAATTGCGTTTGAAAATAATAAGAAAACGTTAGCTTATGTGAAGGGGATTTTGAGGAATTGGTGTAGTGAAAAATTAAAGGATTTTAGTGGGGAGAAGTGCGTAATGGGAAGTTTAGAGAGAAGGAAATGTATTTTGAGTAGTGTATTTTAATTTACATTAACTTAACATAGAATGTATGTTCGTTTTTGTGGGATTTATGCTATACTACCATTAAATAAGGGTATTTTATAATAGATAAAAAGATGCGGGGGGTACAAAGTTTGACTACTAGTACATCTGAGTTGTTTCAATATATTAATATGACAGAAGAACAGAAACAATTATCACAACGATATTTACAGACAAAAGAAGAAGAGATTTTAAAAGATATTCAACTAACGACAATTCGTGATCAAAAAAGAAGCGATTTTGCGGAGCGATTTATAAACGATTTTAGGAAAGTGCATAAACAAGATCCGGATTTTTTTCGATTATTTTACCATATACTCGAGGAGCAATTATTAAATGTTCTTGTAGTCCGTTTTGCGCATGTCAGTTTTTCTAAAATGAAGATTTATTTAGAAAAAAGTGCACTTCCTTTGGACAAACTTGTAGCAATCGCATGTAAATATTTATCCAGTATTTCAAGTTATGTGAATGAAGCAGATGTTTTTCTTAGAGAGTTAACAAGAGAGAATCCGAACTATATAGAGGGACAATTACATACTTTACCAACTAACCAGCAAGTAACATTACTTCTTGTAATGTTTGATGTAGATTATGAAAAGTTTCGTACATATAGTTCTTTATTGAATGAGAGGTTAGAAGAACATACAGAATTTATATTGAAACTGCTAGGGGAAAAGGAAAAGGTTGAAGCAGTTAAACGGTATTTAAAAGGTAAAGATGATAGTGAAGTATTTATAGGTGGGAATTTACCGGAACATATTTGGCGGCTATTATTTTGTGTTCATAAATATTCGAATGTTGCGAGGCGATATATTGAAATATTGGCGAAGAAAAATGTTTGGGGTTTTATAAACTATGCAACACGTTATATGTGTCACACTCTCGGTCAGTCTCAAAACTACAAAAAAACTGGTAGTGTAAATAGAGAAACATATGAAGAAATTCAAAGTTTTTGTACACAGTTTTGGATTTCTAAGGAACGATTTTTTGCGCATCGTCTAAGGCAACATGATTTGAATAGTGAGGATTTTTGTAAGACGTATGAATATGAATTGCTATGCTTTATGTTGGAGGAAGATCCTGAATTTATTCAACGTACTTTGCAATATGTAAGTAAAATGAATTATCTCATCATCGCACGAACGTTAGCTGAAAAAGGATATGAGCTAAATATAGGGAAAATGCGAGAAGAATTTTTTGTTGCTGCTTTGCAAATAAAATTGTCTACAGTGCGGGATACATATCGTGATTATTTACTAGGGAAATTGTCACTTGAGGATATGGAGCAAATACTTAAAAATCCGAAATATAGAAGTATGTATTGGGGTATGCCGGTGTTAGAGGTTGCGCTTCTTTGGGATATAGATGATGTAGCGAAGAGGGAAGCTGTACTTACACTACAGTTTGGAGATGAAGATAGTGTTAATTTATACGAACTTCTTTACGAATGTTCTGTCAGGGGAGTAGAACCGAAACAAGTATTAGAAGATCTGCTTTCGTATGGATTAAGTAAGGAAAAGCTTATCGCTTATGCAGTTGAAGAAGCTGCATGCTACAGTGAAGAGCGAAATAAGGCGAAGGAAGCGCTTGTTTGTGTAATTGTAAAAGAACAAGCGTACATCATTGAACGATTTGATGAGTATTCTGCTGTGGCCAAAGCATATATTTTAGAAGAGTTAGCAAAGGATAACATGATTAAAATGCGTCCAATTTTAATTAAAAGCTTAGGAGATTCATCTAAAAAAATGCGTGAGTCTGTAGTTAAACTGCTTTCAAAAGATGTAGAAGCTGCAGCAGATGTAGCAGTTGAACTTCATAATAAAAAGAAAATTGTTTGTGAAAATGTGATGAAAATACTTATAGAGTATAAGCTTGAAAAATATACGAAACTTGTACAGGAAGCTTTGCAAGAAAGTAAAAATGAATCTTTCGCAGGAAAATTCTCGTTTTTATTTCAAACGGAGGAAAAAAAGATAGAAGAACTATGTGCACGTATTTTAACTGAACAAACAAGAAATTCACTTCTGCAATTGATTGGGGATGAGCCACAAATCCGTTTACGTGACTCTGATGAAATTGCTGATGCTGCAATTCCGTTAGCCTATTTACAACAGTATATTTCAGATGCTGTTATTGAGAAGAAAGAAACAGCAGAAGTAATTGGTAGAGCTTTAAATGAAGAGGACTTAAAAGAATATGTGCAAACAATATATCAAATATGGATTTCTCAAGACGCAGATGTGAAGAAACGTGGAATTCTTTCGTTATACGGAATGTATAGTGACGACAAAATGGTCGACATACTTATAAAGCAAATTGATGAATGGGTGCTTCAAATGAGAGGAAAGATAGCAGCGGATGCCGTTCGTGCTTTAGGTTTGTCTTCATCTAAGCTTGCACTTATGTCTATTCATGCAATAGCATTTAAATATAAACATAAGCAAGTACGTAATGCAGCAAAAGAAGCGCTAAGTCTTGCTGCGAAAACACGTGGTATAACAGAGGAAGAGCTGGAAGATCAATTGGTGCCGGACCTTGGCTTTACTATACATGGTGAAAAAATAATTGATTTCGGGAATCGAAGTTTTACTGCCATCTTAACTACAGAGTCAAAAATTGAATTAGAGACAGAAGAAGGAAAACGTATGAAGTCACTTCCAAAGCCGAATGCAAAAGATGATGTAGAAAAGGCTGAAGAGGCTAAAAAAGAATTAGCCTCTTTAAAGAAGGAACTCCGAAATACTCTTTCCATGCAAAAACAACGATTGGAAACGGCACTTTCATTAAAGCGTTATTGGTCACATAATGCATGGAAGTCTGTATTTATGGATAATCCAATTATGAAGCAATTTTCTATTTCACTCATTTGGGGTGAGTATAAGAAAGGGAAGTTGCTAAAGGCATTCCGTTATGCAGAAGGTGGCGTGTTCTGTACAATTGACGGGAAGAGTTATGAACTTTCATCTGGCACTGTTATTGGTTTCGTTCATCCGTTAGAATTGCCTGAGGCGGAGAAGGAATTATGGAAAGAGCAATTAGAAAGTGCGGGAATTGTTCAGCCGTTCCTACAAATTGAGCGTCCAGTGTTTGTAGTAGAAGAGAATGATGAGAGTGCTATTGAGAGATTTGGCGGTATTTTACTAAATGGTCGTTCGTTATTCGGTAAGATGACGAAGCTAGGATGGATCCGTGGGTCTGTTCAAGATGGCGGTGTATATTATACATTTTACAAAGAAGATACTCGTACCGGATTAGGAGTGCAATTGTCATTTAGCGGAGCACCGATTGGTTATGAAGATGAAGAAGATGTATGTGTATTTGACATTCAATTTTATAAAGCAGGTACAGTGAATCGTGGTTCATATGAATACGATGAGATTGATGATGAAAGACGCATTGTACCAAAAGAAGTAGATAAACGCTTCTTTAGTGAAATGTTATATGATGTGCAAGTAGCGACAGATTCAAATCTTGGGCATAATGAAAGTTGGCGTAGGGAACGATAAGAAAACCCCCTTCATTGGTAGGAAAATGAAGGGGGTTTTTCAATGTTTCAAAAGGTTCTTTCATAATAAAAGCGAATTAGGGGGAAGAGGATTTTTATCCTTTTAGAAGGGATTGGTATCATGATCAAATAGATGATTTATCATACGACTACACTGAATACAGCGGGAATAGAAGGGGAAATGTTAACGTTACAGCCACGGTAATGATAGAAAAGACTTTTACTATATGTAAGAGTCTCTTTTTTTGTAAACGCGACAAAATTTGACAAAAAAATTTGCAGGAACTTGTTATAATTTCTGTTGGAATATTTTGTTTAACGAGAAATGGGTGTATAGCGTAAAAGATTTCGGTGTCATACAAATACATTTTTTGTTTTACATTCAAGGATTTCATAAGAGAAGAATTACAAAAATGAATGACATGGAGAAGTCATAGGGGGAGAGGAGATTTAACATGAGCGTTAAAGTAATAAGAGCAACAGGGGTAATGGGAGGAGCAGCAAGAGTTGCTGTAAAGGTAGATAACGAAGTAGTAATGAAACTTGAGAATAACGAAGAATATACGCTTCCTTTTGAATTAGATGAAGCGAATATTAAAGTAAAACAATTCTTTTTTGGAAGTAAAGAAAAGAAAGTAAAGGATGGCGATGTAGTAGAAATTAAGATAAATAGTATTGCTATGCTATTACTGATGGTGTCAATGATGGCTGTTTTATTTGGTTCGTCAATTGGTATAAATATTGTTGTTTTTGGTATGATAGGAGCTTTAGTTACATTAGTATACGGATTGAATAACTGGTTTCGTTTAGAGGTTAAATAATTATTGTATATATATTTATTTCAGTTGATTTACTATACATGGGATGAAAATATTTTTAAGTGGGAAATGGGGAGAATCAGTATGAAGAAAATGGTTGTAATATCTAGTTTGGCGTTAATAGTAGGTTTAACAACTGGTTGTAGCAGTGAAAAAACAAGTGGACCTAAAACAGTATCTGTAAAAAAAGAAAAAGAGTTAGTAGCGAAAGATATTTTTAAAAAAGCAGCTGACGGATTAAAACAAGAGGAATATCTTACATTGACATCTCTTATGTCAATGAAGGGGAGCGGCCAATCAGAAGAAATTAAAATGAAAATACAAATGGAGCCGAAACTGAAGAATTCTAGAGCTGAAATGAAAATAAGTGGTACAGATATTGTAACGTATGAAGTAGATGGAAAGGTCGCTGCTCAAGTGAAAAACCCTGATACAGGAGAGTTAGTTACGATACCTAATAATCAATTTAATGTAAATGATGTAATGGTCAGTAAAAATTTACTTAATGAGTTAGATTTACCGGAAGCTTTGGCTAAGAAAATGAAAGCAAAGAAAGATGGAGACACATATAAACTTACACTTGAATTAAAGGGAAAAGAAGCGGTAGATACGTTACAAAAAATTAATGGAGATATGAAAAAATTAACGGAAGGATTTAATATGGATGCGTTTAACATTGAATATATAATAACAAAAGATTATAAATTTGAAGAGATGCGAACAACTATAAAAGTGAGTGAAAGTAACTCAGATAAAAAAGCTAGTACAGATAAGGAAAAATTGGATGCAGTTGTGAGTATAAAGATTGATTCATATGAAAAGTTTGATTCAATTAAGTTACCAGAAGGGATTCAATAATTTCAATCGTAAAAGGATAAAAAGGAGCGGAAATCTGCTCCTTTTTTATTTTTCCTACTATTTTTAGAAGATTTATATGAATATAGTTGAATGGCACTTCATTTTTTTCTGGAATAAATGTGAAACGTTGTATAAAATAATCAAGAAAGGCAAAAATTATAGGGGGAAAGTTGTGAAGAAAAATAAGAGTTTAATAAGTTTTTTAGGAGTGTTTATTATGTTGTTTTCTTTTTGTTTTCAAGGAAATGTACAGGCAGATGTAAATACTGTTCAATCTGGAAAAATCAAATCAGGAAACGTAACAGTATGGGAAGTTGGAAATGTAGCGAAAGTATTAGCGGATGTGGAGCGCTTAAATTTAAATACAGTAAATGTACCGATTCAAGTAGATATCCCAAATGTGACTTCTACTAACATGGTAATTAATCAAGCGCAAAAGCAACAAGCTATTATTTTAATTCAAGAATTATTAAAGCGTAATATTCAAGTTATAGTGGAACCGTTCCCATATATTCAGCAGGGGAATGTTGGAGAGACAGAATGGAACCCAAGTAACATTAATGATTTCTTCTGGAATTGGAAGAAGGTTATTCTGCAAGATATTTTTAATTCCATTACAAGTAAATACAATGTGTATGGACTAAAGATTGCTTCTAATTTCGTGAATATGGAGTATGCAGAAGGATACTGGAGCGATACAATTGATTTTGTTCGTAATCAGTATAAAGGAAATATTTTGTATCAAATGAACTGGTGGTTAACAGCAAGCTGGGACCCTTCTTATGAAGCGAAGTTTAAAGAGAAAATCAATCGCCCGTATTTAAAAAAGGTGGATATTGTTAGCATAGACAGTTGGTTTGAAGTTTCAGGAAAAAGAAATCCAACATATGAAGAAGTGAAGCAAAGTTTATTTGCGACAACAGTATATAATCGTGGGCAAAATGTTGTTCAGCAATTGGAACAATTACATAATGCAACAGGAAAGCCAGTTTACTTCGGTGGATTTAACGTTCCAGCACGTGAACTTGGATTACAAAATCCATGGAATCCAGATGTTTCAAATGTGTTTTCGAAAGATGTACAATTAAATGGATGGCGTGCTTACCGAGATGTATTAGAACCGAAACCATATTTTAAAGGTTTTTCAATTTGGTTTATTGGCTCTAATGATAGTACACATGCGTATCAAATACATAGTAAAGAAGCAGAGACAGTTATTAACGGGTGGTACCGAAAATAATTTTTATAAAATAGGTAAGTTTTAAAGTTTACTACATATATTTTTAGTGAAAGGCCTTTCACCATCTTATCACCTAGGGGGCAATCATAATGAAATTTTTGTCTTACCTTACAGTAATTTTGGTGATTCTCGGCGGTTTGAATTGGTTGTTTGTAGCGTTAGATTACAATGTAGTTGAGAAATGGTTTGGTTCTATGCCGGCGCTTGTGGACACTATTTATTGGCTCATTGGTCTTTCTGCTATTTATCAAATTTTTGATCGGTTCTTCACGGATAATTAGCAATTATACTTTATTACTAGAGTGTTAAGTACGATTATGTACTTAACACTTTTTTGTATGTTTATAAAAATAGTTTGCACATGCAAGCGATTCCATTGCGTCTTGCGCCGTAATAATAGAAAACAAATTGACCACGTATTATATTTTGGGTTATAATTCAGAAAGTTTAAAAATTAATAAAAATGAGAAATAGGGAGGTTATGAGGGTAATGGAGAGAGTCTATAATTTTTCAGCAGGACCATCAATACTCCCTTTGCCAGTTTTAGAGAAAGTGCAAAAGGAGCTTGTAAATTATAACGGGACAGGCATGTCTATTATGGAAATGAGTCATCGATCTTCTTATTTTCAAAGTATTATAGAGGAAGCGAGTAACTTACTTCGTGAATTAATGAGCATCCCTGATGAGTATGAAGTTTTATTTTTACAAGGCGGTGCGTCATTACAATTTTCTATGATACCACTGAACTTAATGAATACGTATAAAAAAGCTGGATACGTACTAACTGGCTCATGGTCTAAAAAGGCACTGCAAGAAGCCGAAAAAGTTGGGGAAGTACAAGTAATTGCTTCTTCCGAGCAAGAGAAGTTTACTACGATTCCTAAACTGGACGGTTTACTAAGCGATGAAAAACTAGATTATGTACATATTACAACGAATAATACAATTGAGGGGACAAAATATGTGGATATTCCACATATAGAAAGAGTGCCGCTCGTTGCGGATATGTCTTCAAATATTTTGTCAGAACAATATGATGTTTCGAAGTTTGGTCTTATATACGCGGGAGCACAAAAAAATTTAGGACCAGCGGGCTTAACGATTGCTATTATAAAAAGAGATTTAATTGGGGGAGCAGATCGCTCTTGTCCGACAATGTTAAATTATGAAACTTACAGTAAAAATAATTCCTTATATAATACACCGCCATCCTTTAGTATTTACGTAACAAAACTTGTACTAGAGTGGTTGAAAGAGCAAGGCGGAGTATCTGCGATTGAAGAACAAAATAGAATGAAATCTTCACTTATTTATCATTTTTTAGATGAATCTAAATTGTTTACTTCACCAGTTGATCCTGCGTATCGATCACTTATGAACATTCCATTTACAACACCGTCAGAAGAACTTAACAATGAGTTTTTACAAAAAGCGAAGGAACGCGGCCTTGTTACGTTAAAAGGACATCGCTCAGTTGGCGGTATGCGTGCCAGTATTTACAATGCGATGCCAGCACACGGCGTAAAACGATTAGTAGATTATATGAAGGAATTTGAGCTTGAGAATAGATAGGGAGATGGGGATATGTTTCGTGTTCAAACGTTAAATCAAATTGCAGAAAAAGGTTTGCAAGTTTTTACTGAAGAACGTTATGAAGTAGGAGATAGAATCAATCATCCAGATGGAATTTTGCTTCGTAGCTACTCTTTACATCAAGAAGAGTTTTCAAAAGACTTAAAGGCGATTGCAAGAGCTGGCGCTGGTGTAAATAATATTCCTGTCGAGCGATGTACAGAAAAAGGAATTGTAGTATTTAACACGCCGGGGGCAAATGCTAATGCAGTAAAGGAACTCATTATTGCCAGTCTTATTATGTCTTCACGCAACATTATTAATGGTGTAAGTTGGACGAAAAACTTAGAGGGTGAAGAAGTACCACAGCTTGTTGAATCAGGAAAAAAACAATTTGTTGGATCAGAAATTGCAGGGAAACGTCTAGGTGTTATCGGACTTGGCGCAATCGGTGCTTTAGTTGCGAACGATGCGTTAGCGTTAGGCATGGATGTTATCGGATATGATCCTTATATTTCAGTTGAAACAGCTTGGCGTCTTTCTACACATGTGCAAAGAGCATTTAGCCTTGATGAAATTTTTGCAACGTGTGATTATATTACACTGCATATTCCTCTTACGAATCAAACGAAGGGGATCATTGGGGAACACGCTGTAGAGAAGATGAAAAGAGGGATGCGTCTATTTAATTTCTCTAGAGGAGAACTTGTAGATGAAAAGGTTCTTCAAAAAGCATTAGGAGAAGATATTATTACACATTACGTAACGGACTTCCCGAATGAAAATGTAATAAAGATGAAAAATGTAACAGCGACGCCTCACCTTGGTGCATCTACGTCTGAATCAGAAGAAAATTGTGCAGTAATGGCAGCACGTCAATTACGTGAATATTTAGAGACAGGAAATATTCGTAACTCAGTAAATTATCCAAACGTAGAATTGCCGTATATCGGAAAGAAACGAATTACAATTATGCATCAAAATGTCCCGAATATGGTAGGGCAAATTACAGGATGCTTAGCGGAACATCATATTAATATTGCCGATATGATTAATCGTAGTAAACATTCTTGGGCATACACAATGATTGATATCGATAACGGAATTGATGATATAATAAAAGAGAATATTGTAGAAAATATAAGCAAAATTACAGGTGTTGTAGCCGTTCGAATGATTGTGTAAAGGAGAGAGGAATGTGGCAAAAATACGACCGTTTCGGGCCATTCGTCCAGTAGAGGAAAAAGCGGCACAAGTGGCAGCTTTACCGTATGACGTATTAAATAGTGAAGAGGCAAGGGAAGTTGTAAAAGGGAATCCATATTCTTTCTTGCATGTTGATAAAGCAGAAATTGATTTAGATCCTGAATTGTCACCGTATGATGATCGCGTGTATGAAAAAGCGGGCGACAATTTAAAGCAATTTATACGAGAAGAAGTGTTCATACAAGATGAAGAGCCAGCGCTATATATTTATGAACTGACGATGCAAGGAAGAACGCAGTCAGGCCTTGTCGTTTGTACATCTATTGATGAGTATGAAGATGATACAATTAAAAAACATGAAAGAACACGTCATGAAAAAGAACTAGATCGTATTCGCCACGTAGATGTGTGTGACGCAAATACAGGTCCGATATTTTTAACTTACCGTACAAAAGATGAAGTAAAGCATTTAATTAGAAGCTGGAAAGAAGAGCATGCGCCAATTTATACATTTACAGCAGAAGACGGTGTTAAGCATGTTGCGTGGAAGATTGCAGATGAAGATGTAATTACGACTTTAGTAAACGCATTTGAAGATATTCCTAATCTTTATATTGCAGATGGGCATCACCGTTCTGCATCAGCTGCAAAAGTAGGACTTATGAGAAGAGAACAATATCCAAATTACACAGGAGAAGAGGAATTTAATTTCTTCTTATCGGTTCTATTCCCTCATGATGAATTATCGATTTGGGACTATAACCGAGTTGTGAAAGATTTAAACGGTTTATCAGAAGAACAGTTTTTAAAACAAATCAAGCAATACTTCTATGTAGAAGAAGCACCTGTTTCTCCGTATAAACCAAATGAACCAAAAACATTTGGAATGTATGTAAATGAGAAGTGGTATAAGCTTACTGTGAAAGAAGAAACATTTGATGCGAATGATCTTGTTAGAGGTTTAGATGTATCTATCCTGCAAGATCATTTATTAAGCCAAGTACTTGAAATACATGATCCGCGTTCTGATTCACGCATTGATTTTGTTGGCGGAATACGGGGGTTAGAAGAACTAGAACGCCTTGTGAACAGCGGCGAATACAAAGCAGCATTCGCATTATATCCGACATCTATGGAAGATTTATTAGCAATCGCAGATGCCGGAGAAGTCATGCCGCCGAAATCAACGTGGTTTGAACCGAAACTGCGTAGTGGGTTGTTTGTTCATTCTTTAAAGTAAATATTGACTTCTATAGTTTTGAAAAACCGAAATGATTTGAGTTTCGGTTTTTCTTATTTTAAAAGAGTTTTTGAGGAGGGGCATGGGATGAAATTACAAGTAGGCGAAAAAATCACCTTTGAAAGAACTTTTACGAGAGAGGATGTTGTTTTATTTACAGAAGTATCTAAAGATGAGCAGGGGAGATTTGTTGTACAAGGCCTATTAACATCAACACTACCTACAAAAATTGGCGGAGATTATAACGTACTAGCTCGTCAACAAAAAGGACATTCCTAGTATTACAAGAAATGTCCTTTCCACTAAATTATAGGATATTTTGCTAAAGTTCAAATTCTAAAATCAGTTTACTGGTTTGACCTGTAAACTGATAATTATAGGACCCTCTCAGATTTTTTAAGTTACCGGTAGCTTTAATAATTGTTCCTGGGGAATCTAAATTTCCTTTATCAAATATTCCTTGCTCTATAGCTGTGAATGTCCCTTGTTGCCCCTTATAAATTCCTTCAAAGTGTAAAAATCCAGAAATTTTAGCCGTAGCCAAGTGACCATCATTTATATTTGAGTCTAGATAATATAATAAGTATTCAACAAAAGCTTTTCCTTTTAATTCTCCATCAATATCATATTCAACATGGGCAATATTAATAGGGAAATCTTTTCTAGTATCATCAATTAGTTTTTCATCCCATTTACTTACTGTAAATGTTACTTCCATACACGTAAATCCCCCTTTATCATTAGATAAGTAATCTCCATATCATTTAAAAAGTACTAATTCACAGTCATATCTTATAGGAGTGTTTTTATTTATTTGAGCCCTGTCATATCGTTATCTTATCTCAGAATCACCTGCGCCTCCCCATGAAGGACTTACTGTTGTCACGGTGTCTCCTGCTTGTAACCTCTTTGGTTTTATTAACATGTTAACTCCGCTGCTACAGAATGTAATGGACTACGATTATACAAACTGTATCATTGAAATACATGATGTATGACATTAGTTTCTTCATCATCAATCCGTTTACCTGCTGGGATTCAAGAATTCAGTCTTAGTGTTGAATATAGGAATAACCGATTTATATTTGAAAATTACAGTATGCAACATTGTATGAGAAAGATGGCTGATATTTTCTGCGATTTGTAACTGTAATGATTACAAGTTGATCGTATTCAATCCGAAAAATAAAATCATCATGAATGGAGAGGTTACAGCTTTTCCTGAACAAGAAAGCTATCGCCTTTAGGCATGGGATGAAAGTGAGGTTTGATACGGATTGTCACTAAAAATCGCAACGTTCGTGGTACTTTAAGTGTCCGAAGTATAGGCAGTTTCTTCGTTTTTTTTGATTTTTAGGGGATTATTCTTTGATTAGTAGATAGAGAGGTAAAATAAAAATACACCTCATTACTAGGTGTATTTTTTAGACTTGAAAACCACATATGTATTGGAGATTTCTCTCGGTTAGAGTGTATCACAATAGAAATCATGTATATACATAATATTTGTTACATCGGATGGTTTCCTTGTAAGTATATGAAAATGGTAATCTAAATAGATTTTAATTTTGTTAACTTACCAACCTGTACCATGTTCAGAATTAGCAGGGGCGCCGCCAGTATTGCCATGAGATTCAACTTTCGGAGCAGGGAAATGTGTATGCCCTTCCTGTTTAGGAGCTCCACCAGTGTCGCCGATGTTTAATGCAGGAGCCCCGCCAGTATCGCCAACATTTAAAGCAGGGCCGCCAGTATGACCATGCGTTTCTAACGTAGGAGCAAAGAAGTCAGCGTGACTCTCTTTTTTAGGAGCCATTCCTTCTCCATGAGTATTTGTATAAGAAGGTGCCCAAGTATCCCCTATATTGTATGATGAAATAGGAGGTCTACCATGATCATAAGCAGGAGCGCCACCGCCATCCCCAATGCTTACTGATTTCGGAGCAGGAGTATCACCAACATTGAAAGCAGAAGCGCCACCGTGGTCCCCATGGCTTTCTAATTTTGGAGCAAAAGTTTCACCATGCTCAGCTTTTACAACGCCTCCACCTTCTCCAATATTTACACCAAAAAGACCGAAGCTAAATACCGATAACCCTACAACAGCTGTACTAATTTTTCTTTTCAATCTATCTCTCTCCTTTTTATTGTTTTATTTCATTTTGTCTAAACGTGGTAGATAAAATGAAACGAATTGTAAAAAATCCCAAAAATATTACGATATACGAATGATTCTGTGTAATATTTTGTAAAACCTCCTTAAAATTTGAATTTTATAAAAATAAATTTCGACATAGTTCATTTTTCAACTAGTTGAATAGATTTTGATTGAGTTTTTATAAAGCTATTCGTTAACCTTAGGACCGAAAATAGTTCTTAATTTCTTTATACCGTGGTCATAAGGTTATTTTAGCTTTGAATTAAATTAACTATTATAATTCGAGAATTTAGTCCTCTTGCTATATATTTAAAAGTTACAGTATGCAAAATTGCATAAGAAAGAGGGTTGCTATTTTCTACAACCTGTAACTGTAATGGTTACAGGTTGGTCGATACCAATCAAAAAAATAAAATCATCATGAATGGAGATGTTTCATAATGGGTATGAAAAAATTAATTTTAGCAGGTGCTTTAGGGATCGCAGCATTATCAGGAACAAATTTACCAGGACTAGAAGTAACAAAAGCGAGTGCAGCTTCTATTGAATCGAATTTCTCGACGTTAGAAGGACGAGTAGTAGAAGTAGATAACGGTGTAATTGTTGTAAAATCTAAGCAATATGAGGAACCGGTTAGTGTGTATATTGATTCACTTTCAAATGTGAAAGTAGGAGATGAAGTAAAAGCTACTGGATCTATGATGCGTAATTTTACAGAATATATGGTTGCAACTGCAGTTGAAAATACAACAAACAAGTTAGGTATGCACATGAAAGAAGATGGCTCACCTAATTATGTAATTGGAGAAGTATCAAAAGTAGGAACGATGGAAGATGAGGGAGACGGTGCTACTAAATATGTTGTAGTTGAGTATCCATCGCTAAATGGGAAGAAAGCTATTATTGATGTTTTCTTAACAAAGGGACAAGTATTTAATGCGGGTGAGAAAGTGAAAATTGATATGAAGTATGTAGGGTGGGGCGGAAGTTCTATTAACTGGAACACAGTTGACCATATTGAAAAAGTTCATGAAGCAAAGACGAACGCTGAAAATAATGATGGTGTATGGATTTGGTCTTAATTAAAATCCTGTAAATAACAAATGTATCATGTAGTATCCAGCAAATGGTGATGTGTATGACCATTTGCTGGATACTTTTTTGCTTTGTATTTTTTGAGAATAAGGGATATCCGACTAGAATATGATGTTTAAATCGGAGCGAGTTAAAAAATACAATAATGAAAGAGGTGTTTATATATGGAGCGAGATGAGAATTATTTACGAGCTAAAAAAAGAGTGGAGAATTTAAAAGCGTTTTACATTCATTTAACGGTCTATATATTAGTTAACTTAATGCTTTTTTTCATAAATATAAGCTCTGATTCAAGTAAATTATGGTTTTTATATCCACTTGGAGGTTGGGGGATTGGTATCGTTATACACGGTTTAACAACTTTTCCATTTGGGATATTCGGAAAAGAATGGGAAGAACGAAAAATTAAAGAGTATATGGAGAAAGATAAGTGAAAAAATCAGAGATTTATGAATATAAATCTCTGTGAGCACACGTTTGATGCGAAGCCTATTCTATAGCTTCGCCTATTTGTTTTGTACTCGAAGTTAATGCGAGTACGTGTTCCTATTCATTTTTAGCATGAATTGCATGTGAAATCAAAACTTTAGTTGTAGTACATAATAAATACAGTTATTTTACTTTCTTAATTACAAGTGGATATAGGATAAAGTTGATTTATCATCCTATATTAAAATAAAAAACAAACCACTGTTCGATTTGAATATTCCACGATATAATGGTGAGAGTTTATGACAGAATAAATATTTACATAAGAAGTGAGGTACTGTATGAAAAAAAGAACGACAGACATTATTTTTATTATTATTGGTGCATTTCTTTTTGCTTTAGGTGTCAATTTATTTGTTATCCCGAACGAGTTTGGTGAGGGTGGGGTAACAGGTATCACGATTATTACGTACTATTTATTTGAATGGTCACCAGGTTTAGTTAACTTAATTTTAAATGCGATTTTGTTAATAGTCGGTTATAAATTTTTAAATAAAATCACAACAATTTATACGATTATCGCTGTAGTGACTAACTCGCTATTTCTTCATTTAACAGAAGGCTGGACGATTGCTTCGGATGAAATGCTTGTAAATGCCATTTTCGGAGGAATATTTATCGGGTGTGGTATTGGTCTTATCATTCGCGTTGGCGGAACAACTGCAGGTACTACGATCTTAGCAAGGATGACACATAAATATTTAGGCTGGAGCATTAGCTACGGTCTACTGTTCTTCGATTTAATCGTTGCATTTTCATCTTATTTCATCATTGGTGCAGAAAAACTGATGATAACAATTATTATGCTATATGTAGCAACGAAAGTGATGGAATTTGTAATTGAAGGGTTAAATCCGAAGAAGGCTATTACGATTATTTCTGATAATCCAGATGAAATTGCCGGGAAGGTGACAACCTTAATGGGGAGAGGGGTTACCGTGTATTCAGGTCATGGCTATTACACGAAAACGCCGAAGGAAATTCTTTATGTTGTTATTAATAAGCAAGAAGTAGTGAAGCTAAAGCGGATTGTTCAAACTACGGATCCGGCGGCGTTCATCGCTATACACGATGTTCGTGATGTGTTCGGAGAAGGATTTGTTGATATTTCGAAGGCTTAGAAATTGTTTTTGATTAAAATAATCTTAATACTAAAACGTAAGAATCTATTTTGAATAATCTTTTTTCAAAATAGATTCTTTTTCTTTTTCTTGCAAAAAATCCAATTGTTTCTTAATGTAGTGATGTAGAAGGATGAACGAGAGAGGGTTTAATGAAGATGATACATATTTTATTAGCTGATGATGATAAGCATATTAGAGAGTTGTTGCATTACCATTTACAAAAAGAGGGGTTTAAAGTTTTTGAAGCAGAAGATGGAAAGGTAGCGCAAGACGTTTTAGAGAAGGAAAATATTCATCTTGCGATCGTAGACATTATGATGCCGTTCGTTGATGGCTATACGTTATGTGAAGAAATCCGGAAGTATCATGATATACCAGTTATTTTATTAACGGCGAAAGATCAGTTAGTTGATAAAGAAAAAGGATTCATTTCTGGTACGGACGATTATATCGTAAAACCATTTGAACCAGCTGAAGTGATTTTCCGTATGAAAGCTTTATTACGACGTTATCAAATGCTGAGTGCAGATATTATTACGTTGCACGGAACGACAATTGATCGAAAAGGTGTAGAAGTAAAGTGTAACGGTCAAACAATTTTGCTTCCTTTAAAGGAATTTGAGTTATTATCACAACTTGCTAGTTATCCTGGAAGAACATTTTCAAGAGAAGAGCTAATTGAATTAGTATGGGGAATGGATTTTGAAGGAGATGAACGAACAGTTGATGTTCATGTGAAAAGGCTGCGAGATCGTTTCTCAAAACGAACGGATGATTTTCAAATTACAACAGTGCGCGGCCTCGGGTATAAGTTGGAGTTGAAATAAGATGAAATCACTATATTCTAGATTTGTATTTATGACGGTCGGCATTATGCTACTTAGTAGTATTATCGGCTTTTTATTAACGAACGTATATTATCAAGTGAAGTTAAAACCATATAACAGTGAAAAGATTTTAAAGTATGCGGAAGAAGTTAAATCGTTATATGAAAAGCAAAGTGAAGAAAATCAAGAGACGTATTTGCATTCTATTGCAAAATTAGGGTATGAGATTTACATTGTTGATGATCAAAAGAATGGAAAGCGTATCGGTAATGCGTTTCGTAAGACGACAATAAGTGATGATACCGTTCATAAAGTATTGCAGGGGGAGACATTTAATGGTGTTTCTACTTATCCAACGCGCCTCTTTATTACAGGTTTTTTCGATAATGAATTAATTAATAGCGTCGGTGTCCCAGTACAACACGGTGATAAACAGTACGCTTTATTCATTCGCCCTGACGTTCAACAACAATTCGGCGAGATGAGAATTTTTCTAGCGGTATTATTAGGGTTTATCGTACTATTAAGTATTATTTTTATAGCGATTGCAGCAGGTTACATCGTTCGCCCAATCCGTAAATTTACGAAGGCTACGCAAAAAATTGCGAGTGGGGAATATGAAATTGAATTAGATGTAAAACGAAAAGATGAAATAGGAACGTTATCTACAAGCTTCCAAAAGATGACGAAGAGTATTAAAGAACTAGATGAAATGAGACAAGAATTCGTTTCGAACGTTTCACATGAATTTCAGTCGCCACTTTCTTCCATACAAGGTTTTTCAAAGACGTTGCAAACAGAAAAGATGAGTGAGGAAGAAAGAAATCATTACTTACAAATTATTGAGGGTGAAAGTAAGCGAATGTCTAGTTTATGTAAACAGTTACTTACGCTCGCTTCATTAGATAAAGAGGAAAAGGTTCTACAAATAAGAGAATTCAATCTGCAGAAGCAAATTAAAGACGTCATTTTTATGCTTGAGTGGAAATGGCGGGAAAAAGATATCGCCGTTGAATTTAATGTGCCAGATATCACTATAAAAGGTGATGAAAACTTACTTCATCAAGTTTGGAGTAACATTTTCACGAATAGCATTAAGTTTTCAAACGATGGTGGAACGATTGAGTTTTTCGTCGAAGAGTTAGAGTCTAGTGTCATTATTTCTATATCAGACAACGGAATCGGTATGGAAAAAGAAGAAATGGATCGTATTTTTGACCGTTTTTACAAAGTAGATACAGCAAGGACGAGAAACGTAGAAGGTAGCGGTTTAGGATTGTCGATTGTGCAGAAGATTGTTGAACTGCATCATGGAAACGTTTCGGTGTATAGTACGAAGGGGGAAGGAACGACCGTTCGGGTGGAGCTTCCGAAATAGATGGAAAGAAAGAGGCTGTTTCGGAACGGCCTCTTTTTTTTTGGTCTCTAGTATACGTGTAAAGTGAAAAAATGTGAGTCATTTTCATTACATACTCGGACGAGTTTGTGGAGTGAAATCAGGAGGAAGTTTGTTTGGAAATGTAGAATTTCTACATAGTTATAAGGATTTTATTGAAACTGTAACTATTTAGGGAGGAAATTACTTTGAAACGAATTGACGTGTTATTAAACGTACTAGATTCAACATTCGATAAAGAGAGTTGGTATGCACCGTTTAAACATGCTATTGAAGGACTTACAGCCGAACAGGCTATGTGGAAACCATCTGGTGAGGAAACGAATACCATTTGGGAGAACGTTAATCATCTCATTTATTACAAAGAGAGGCTTGCTGCAAACTTGGAAGGCCGTGAATGGACACATAATCTTGACGGAAATGACACATTTTATCTTACTAAGCAATCTAATGATGATATGGAATGGAAGAAAGTCGTTGAACGTTCTGAAAATGCTCAGTGTAATTTAAGACAGGCATTAAGTGCAATTTCCGAAAGAGAGCTTGAGCAAAATTCACTAGAGGGGAAATTACTGGATATCATGCTTCATGATGCTTATCATACAGGACAAATTATTCAATTAAGGAAAATGCAGGGTGCTTGGCCATCAAAGCGTTAACTGCCGTTATAAGTTGGTACTATTGTTGAATAAAATTTAGATATTCAAACGACTTTATTGTTATATTTTTAGTGAATTATTTTACATCCAAAATGAAATAACTATATTTTTAACCCCGTCCCCAATTTAGAACGGGGTTATGTTTGGTTTGCTATAAAGCCGCACCTTTCCCACGCTCTTCCTTAAACCGAACCCCAAAAGTATCCGCTGTAATCTCATCAGCTTTCGGCAAAGCCCGTAATTTCGGATGAAGCAGCCATACGAGAGAGATAAAGAAAATCCCGATGCTAGCGAGCGCAAAAATGAGTTGGCTACTAAATACATTTGCGGTGTATCCGCCAATTAAAGAACCGAATGGCATAGCAATTGTGCCCATACTTCGCATGACTGAATTGATGCGTCCGATATATTGATTTGGAATTACAATTTGACTAATTGTCGCAAATAATATGTTCGTGGCACCAATTGGGATCCAAGCTAGGCCGAATAAAAAAATAGACAGCCATTGAAACGGTACAATCGTAGAGAGAAACCAAAAGATAGCGCCAGTCGCAAAGCTAATAATAGAAGTGCGGCCAACATTACGTTTGCCAACCCATGAACTGAATAATGCACCGATGAGACTACCTGCTGATATAGCAGCTAAGAAGAAGCCATATGATTTCACGCCTCCTAAAGAATCAGCGAAAGAAGGGAGTATCGCCATCGTCATACCGATTGAGAAATTAGCAACAACTGAACCGATTAAGAATGCGCCCATTAAGGAACGGAAGACAATTGAAAAACCTTCTTTTAAATCTGAGAAATATTGTTTTGTTGAAAGTGATGTGCCCGTTTCGGTTTGCTTTGGCATTTTCAATGAAAAGAACAAAAGGGCAGTAATCGCGAATGTGAAAGAGTCGATCACATATAAAGTAATGGCGCCAAGTAGTGCTACTAATATGCCAGAAATCGTCGTACAAATTAAGTCAATACCTTGATACGCAAATGAGAAGAGTGAGTTTCCTTTTAATAATTGTGTTTTATGCAGTAGAAGTGGTAAAGCTTTCGATTGTGCGGGATAGGCGAATTGTTCGATAAAGGCTACGATTGGCATAATGATGAGTAGTAGTTGGACTGTTAATAGATCGAAGTAGTGTGTAATAGGAATGATTAAAATAAGAATGCATTGCAGAACTTGTGTAATGACGAGGGTGTTTTTAATGGACCATCTATCAACGAATGGACCAGTAAGAAATTGAAGTGCAGAGGGTAATAATGTAAGAAAACCAGCCAATCCAGAATAAAAAGGATTACCACTTAGCTTATATACGAGCCACATCGCGGCTACATAATACAAACTATCTCCTATGTTTGTAAAAATTCTCCCTAAAAATAATAAGAGGAAATTCCGGTTTTTCAATATGTCCATTTAATCTACTCCTTTATAATAAATTTATTCGGTAAAATAAATTTGACCGTTAGTGTAAAAAAAATCGTATTACGATTTTTCTTCTTTTTTCACAAATCGCTGCATTGCTCGTTCGTCGATTTGTAGTGCAGTAGTAGAAATGTAATAAGATTTACTATTTGGATCTTTATCCGCATCTTTTGCGATATCATTTAATTCAGCCATCAATTCATGAAACTTTTTTACCCACACTTGAAATTGTTCCGGCGTAGCATCAAACTCCCAGCAAGATGAAACGTAATTCCACTCAGCCGGGTCTTCGCTTTCTTTTCGTAATATAAAAGCTTCTTCAGGAGCAGCGAGAATATGGTTTTTCGTTGTTTCTGCCATTTGTAAAAAGATTTGGCGACCTGATTCGCTTAACATTTCTAAATGAGGTAATAGGTCTGCAGCAGGGGTGAAGCCTCTAGCGACAGATTGATAGAACTTTTGAATGATGCCATTCTTTTCTTCTGTATAAACAATCTCTATAAAACCATTCTTTTCTAATTCTTTTAAATGATAATGAATTTTCGCCCTTGGAATGCCGAATTTCTCAGATAGTAATTGTCCTGTATAAGGACGTTCGCATAGACGCATCATCATTTCGACACGTAGTGGATCGCTTATTGCTTTTAGTTGGCTATAAGTAGTGAGTGTTAACATGGGCTTCAAAATGATCAACTCCTTAAATGGAATTACTCGGTCAAGATTATTTGACTGAATTGTATCAAGGATTTTAGTTATTTTCAATACTTTCTGAAAATTAAATCTTCCCCTCTGTAATCTTCTGTTCATATTCCGTTCATATTTCTTTTTTATGATAAGTGCATAGAAAGAAAGAGGAAGGAGCGAGCGAAATGTTTTTAGCTCTGCGTGAATTGAAACAATCAAAATTAAGATACGGATTAATCGGACTGATTATGGTGTTATTATCATTTTTAGTTCTTGTTATTTCAGGATTAGCAAATGGACTATCATATGATAATGCTTCATCGATTCAAAATATGGAGGCAAATAAGTTCGTTTTAGCAGATGATGCGGAAAATAAATTACTTCGTTCACAAATTAAGAAAGACGATGTAGATAACGTAGTAAATCAAGTAGGCGAGAAAGAAGCCGTTCCGTTTCGTGTGAAAGTTTCAACATATGAAAAGAAAGATAGTTCGAAAAAGGTTGATATCGCTATTTTCTCAAGTGAACGGGATTCATTTTTAGAACCGAAAATTGTAAAAGGGGAGAAATTAGGTACAGCAAACAACGAGATGGTTGCTGACGAATCAATTAAAGAAAAAGGAATTGATATTGGAGATACAATTATTGATCCTGTTTCAAAGAAAGAATTTACAATCGTTGGATTTACGAAAGATCAAATGTTTAGCCATACACCAGTCGTTTATGTAAATGAAGACGTATGGGGTGCTATTTCACAACCAAACCAAAAAGATTATAGTGCAATTGCACTTAACACAGATAAAGAGATTAAAAATGCACACGTAATTGACAAAAAAGAAGTGCTACAAAGTATTCCAGGATTTAAAGAAGAACAAGGAACATTAACGATGATCATTGCGTTCTTACTTGTTATCGCTGCATTACTAATCGGTGTATTCTTCTACGTTATTACACTGCAAAAAACACAGCAATTAGGTGTATTAAAAGCAATCGGTACAAAGAACTCGTATTTAGCAAATAGCTTAGTCGTGCAGGCGTTATTCTTATCAGTCGTTGCGATGGTAATCAGTATCGTTCTTGTACAAGGGTTAGAACAAATTTTACCAGCAGGTATGCCGTTCTTATTAACAACACCGATGATTGCGCAATATGCAGCAATCTTTATCGTAATTAGTATTTTAGGAACACTTATTTCGTTATACCAAGTATTAAAAGTTGATGCATTAGAAGCAATTGGAGGCGGGATGTAATGACTTCATTATTAAAATTAGACAAAGTAAGTAAAGTGTACGGAGAAGGGAATACGGAAGTAACAGCCCTTCATCCGATATCGCTTGATGTGAAAGCCGGAGAATTTATCGGAATCGTCGGTCCTTCTGGATCAGGGAAAAGTACGTTATTATCAATCGCGGGTGCATTATTATCACCGTCAAAAGGGGATATTTACATTCGTGAGCAAAATATTACACAGTTATCAGAAAAGGAAATGACAGACATTCGTTTGAAAAAAATCGGCTTCATTTTCCAGTTTGCAAACCTTGTTCCATATTTAAATGTGAAAGAACAGTTACTTTACATTGCAAAGCTAAAAAAAGAAAGTAAACAAGAATCCGAAAAGCGTGCAGATCATTTATTAGCGGCATTTGGATTAGGAGAAAGAAAGAATCATTATCCAAATCAACTATCTGGCGGGGAAAAACAAAGGGTAGCAATCGCTCGTGCGTTCATGAACAACCCAGATTTAATATTAGCGGATGAGCCAACGGCAAGCTTAGACTCAAAACGCGCACGTGAAGTTGTTGAAATGATGAAACGCGAAGTGAAAGAGAGCCAAAAAGCAGCAATTATGATTACACATGATGAAAGAATGCTTGATGTATGTGATCGTATATTGACGCTTCGAGATGGACAGTTAATATAAAAAAAGGAAAACCGTACATGTATGTGCGGTTTTCCTTTTTTTATGGACTTATTTAGAGAATAACGTTTTAATTTTATTACGAGTAAGTAATAAAACACCGCCTAATACAGATAGCATTCCTAGAGCCATATTGTTTGATTGCTCGCTACCAGCGTTAGGAAGTTCTTTAGCGTTATTGTTTTTAGTACCATTATCTGCTTGCATTTGTTTAGACTGTGATACTTCATTAATCTTGTTATCAACATTTTGCTTCGTTGTATGTAACTCAGCTAATTTGTCGTCAATTTTTTTCTCAGTATGCTTAAAGTCGTTGATTTTAATATCTAAGTCTTGTTTTTTCTTTGATAAATCATCTGAAACAGTTTGTTTCGATTGTTTAATTTCGTTAATTTTATTAATTAAATCTTGTCTAGCTTCTTGTAAAACAGCTAGTTTGTTTTTTACATCTTGTTTAGCTAATTCTAAGTTAGCGGAAAGACTGTCTAAATTGCCTTTAATTTTCTTAAGTTCCTCTAACGTGTTACCGGTATTCGGCTTGTTTTCTTTTAGTTCAGCGAGTTTGTCCTCAGCAGTTTGTTTCGCTTTCTTTAACTCAGCTAATTTTTCATCTACTTGTTTTTTAACTTCCTTAAGTTCATTAACCTTTTGATCAATGTTCTCTTTATGTTGCTTCATTTCATTCACTTTTTCATCGACAGTTTGTTTATGTTCTTTAATCTCATTCACTTTGTTATCGATATTTTGCTTATGTTCTTTTACTTCAGCAACTTTATCTTCTACTTGTTTTTTATGCTCTTTAATTTCAGCGATTTTATCTTCGGCGATTTGTTTGTCTTGCTGCAGTTTTGCATCTAGTTCTTGTTTATGCTGTTTAACTTCGTTAATTTTTTCATCAGCAACTTGTTTACGTTCATGTAGTTCATTCACCTTCGTATCAACATTTTCCTTAACCTTGTTAAGTTCATTCAATGTTTGATCCACGTTTTCTTTGTGTTGCTGTAATTTCGCATCTAACTCTTGTTTATGTTGCTTAATTTCAGCTAATCGATCTCCCGTACTTTGCTGAGGAGTAGCATCATTTACTTCCGCATGAGCAGGGTTCGCGCCAGCAATCATTGCTAAAGCTAGTGTAGACGCAGCAATTGTTTGTTTTGTTTTCATATTTTTGTACCTCTTTTCTTTCATATGCATGAACTGTTTTGTGTAAAAATGAGCATATAGAAGTAGATTCTTCCATCATTATATACCATCTGCGCCGTCTAGAGGAAGTATTTGCATAATAATCTATGATTATGTAATTTTTATAATCTCTTATTTTGGAGTAGGGGATAAATCTTTAGCTAGATGAACAATTTCTTCTATAGTAAAGCTTACATCTTTATTATTGCGAATAACAAACAAATAATCAGCCTCATTTTCTATAGGATCTACCACATCATCGTGAAGTGATTCAGTTTGTTGTCGATCAAATACTTCTTTGAAACTAGAATATCCACCTCTAAAAATATTCGTACTTCGCGTGCTTCGAGCCACTCTTTCGTAAAGTACATCATCTGGAATGTCAAAATGAACGAGTATGCGTACATATTCATTCTGTGGAAATAATTCGTTTAGTAAATATAACCTTCCATTTTTACTGCGATTGGAGTTACTAATAATAAGGTGTAAATTTGAATGTTCTTTCGCATAATCAACAATGAATTTTGAAAGACCGTGCTTAAATGTATTAGGGCCTTTAGCCGGCTGTAATTTTTCGTAATGCGTGTTAATAAATTCAGCTTGATTATCTTGATCCATAACGAAAGAGTGGGGTAACTCTTTTTCTAATGCTCTTGCAAATGTAGTTTTTCCACTGTGTGTTTTTCCAACTGTAATGATGACTAATCTTTTCATGACGCCCTCCATTTGTATTGTTATGAACTGGAATATTCGGTGTAGATCGAAATCTTCCTGCTAGAGATTACACAAATTATTGGAGCGTTAGTAGGCTGAAAACTTGACAAAAAAACTTATTTATGCTATAATTTACCAATACGAAAATAAGGTGTATAATAGGGTTCTCCTGGCCAGGGGAACCCTATTTTTGTTGTGAAAATGAAGGAGAGTGTATGTGCGTGAAACAAGGTGAAGCAAGTGTAACGTCGTTAGTATCAGCATTCGGAAGGGCGTATCATAGTGAATTTGATAGTCCTAAAATCTTTAATGATTATGTAGCTAAAGATTTCATTTCACAAAAAGAACGTAACAATATT
Source organism: Bacillus sp. GMa5/1 (assembly GCF_050172015.1). NCBI lineage: Bacteria > Bacillati > Bacillota > Bacilli > Caryophanales > Bacillaceae > Bacillus > Bacillus sp. GMa5/1. Next base: position 27,579 of record NZ_JBNLYC010000028.1, read on the forward strand.
GAAACGAACATGGTTCAAGGGATTCACTTTTTCAATACAGACATTGCAGAGCAGTTTCAAGACAATCCAAAAGAAATATTAAAATGGATTACACAAGTTCAGTTATCACCAACACCTTTAGCACGTGCCGCATATTGTGAAAGAGTATTACTACATGAAATTACATTAGGAGCGAAACAATACGTCATACTCGGTGCAGGCTTAGATACGTTCAGTTTTAGAAACCGAGAGTTAGAGAATAAAATAGAAATATTTGAAGTGGATCATCCTTCTACGCAGGCGTTTAAGAAGGAAAGAATAAAAGAAGTAGAAATTGAAGTTCCAAATAACCTTCATTTTGTTTCAATGGATTTTATGAAAGGATTTTCCTATGAACAGTTACGCAATGAAGGATTTGAAAATAAAAAGACGTTCTTTAGTCTATTAGGTGTAACGTACTATTTAACGAAAGAGGAACTTTCTAGTTTAATAGAATGTTTATTTGAGGTGGTTCCGGCAGGAAGTTCTATCGTTTTCGATTATCCCGATGAAAACTTGTTTACGGAAAAGGGACTGTCCAATCGAGTTGAAAATATGGTAAAAATGGCTGCGGTAGGCGGAGAACCGATGAAATCATGTTTTTCTTATGCCGAAATGGAAGCACTGTTAGAGAAGGCGGGCTTACTCATTTATGAACATTTATCGCCAGAAGACATAAATAAATTATATTTTGAAGGACGAAACGATTATTTGAAAGCTTTTGAGACAGTGCATTATGTGCATGCGGTGAAAAGGTAGGAAATTAGTAGGCATGGGGAGGAATCTCTGTGTCTTTTTTTATAAAAAAGGAAATGAGCTGTAGTGGTGGAAAATATAATTATAAATATATATAAATTAATGTTTTGTAGAAACTAAAGGAAAGGGGAAATAGAAGATGTTGAAATTACGAGGAAAATACAATGAAGCGAAAGTATATACTACGAATGTAGAAAAAATGGCAGCAGGTCAAATTATTGATCTTTGTAACCAAGAATTCGTAAAGGATAGCAAGATCCGTATTATGCCAGATACACATGCGGGCGCAGGTTGTACGATTGGGACAACAATGACAGTTCAAGATAAGATTGTTCCTAATTTAGTCGGGGTTAACTAATCGGCTCAGACTTTAAACTACTCACTCAATTGACTGGAAACCCTAACGATAAAAGACGAGGGCAATCAGCAGCCAGTGGTTATGGTGACATAATCGAATGGTTCAGAGACTTGCACCATGTTAGCAGACTAAGGTACAGAATTATTCCTCATCCATTTTGAGTTGAAGAGGAATAATTAATACGGTGAGCCTACAGTAGAGACTGCATATCTCGATGACTGTAGAGAAGGTATAGTCCACACTTTCAGGAAACTGGGAGGTAAGTACGATATTGGTTGTGGCATGGAGGTTGTTATAATTAATAAGAAAAAAGAGGAAATCAACTTCGATTACTTAGACGAAACGATACGTAAATTTGTCCCAAGTGGTTTTCGTATTCGAGATAAGGAACATAGATTTTCAAAAATGATTGATTTTGATAGTGTAAGAGCCCCGTTTACATTGCAACGTGCTCAAAAAAGTATTGGTACACTTGGCGGGGGCAATCATTTTGTCGAACTGAATGAGGATGATGAAGGAAATGTATACATTGTTATTCATAGTGGTTCGCGTAATTTAGGGAAACAAGTAGCAGAGTATTATCAAAACTTTGCTTACGAGCAACTTATAAACGTTAAATCTATTAAAGAAGAAATTATTGAGCGTTTAACGAAAGAAGGCAGACAACAAGAAATACATGAAGCTTTACGTGAAATTAAGAAACCGGTGATTTGTAAAGAATTAGCTTATTTAGAAGGACAAGGATTTAAAGATTACATGAATGATATGAAAATTGCACAAAAATATGCGGAGTTAAATCGTAAAGCAATGATTGATGAAATCGTCACTACAATGGATTGGAAAGTAACAAATCAATTCACTACAATCCATAACTACATCGATATGGACAATATGATTCTAAGAAAAGGTGCTATTTCAGCTCAGAAAGATGAACGAGTAATCATTCCAATCAATATGAGAGATGGTTCAATCATTGCATTTGGTAAAGGAAATCCAGATTGGAACTTTTCTGGCCCTCATGGAGCAGGGCGTATTATGAGTCGCAAGAAGGCGAAAGAAGTACTTAACTTAGAGGATTTTCAAAATACAATGACAGAGGTTTGGACTACATCTGTTGCAGAAAGTACTTTAGATGAAGCACCAATGGTATATAAGCCAATGGATGAAATTATTGAGAATACAAAAGAAACAATTGATATTAAACATATTATTAAGCCACTTTACAATTTTAAGGCTAATTAAAAGAGGAGTAACGTTTATTAAAGAAAGAGAACTTGAAAAGATAGCATATTTTGTGGCGGTTATATAACAGAGATTAAAAAGACAACATATTAAACTAAGAGATTCATCATATTCATTTACATTTATGTAATGTTAAAGACTAGAAAGCTAGATTGGCGCGAATTGCTAATTGTGGAGTGTGTAGAAAAGACAAAATCTCTTAAAAAACACTTAATTTTTTATTCCATTAATCTTTACAATCTCCCCTTATAATGTGAATTGGACAAGCACCTAAGAGAAAGCAGAATATGTCAGTTTGTACATTCTATTATTAGGGGGAGAATTTGTATGAAAAAGACAGTTGCTTCGTTAGCAGTTATGGCGGCATTATTACCGACATTTTCAGCACATGCGGAAGGGAAAGAGCAAGTTCGAAAATCAGCTACAACTTTTAATGTTATTAGTGACATTCAAGGTGATTTAGGAGATTTTGATCACGTATTAAAAGATATGAATAAAGTAACGCCACTTTCTAGAGCGCTTATTATGAATGGGGATATAACGCCGACTGGACAACAGTCACAATATGATGATGTAAAGCGTGTGTTAAATAAAAATAAGCATCTAGAAAATGTATGGTCTACTGTTGGGAATCATGAGTTTTATGCTGGTAAATGGACAGCAGATGGGAAACTCTCTCAAAGTACATGGCCAAATGGTGTAACTGAGGAAACTTTATTTAACCGCTATCTGAAATTTAGTGGACAAGAAAAGGTATATCATAAAAAAGAATTAGATGGCTATCCACTTTTATTTTTAGGAACTGAAAAATATATGAAATACCACGATTCAAAAATGTGGGATGAAGTATATATGAGTGATGAGCAATTAGGTTGGTTAAAACAAAATTTAGAAGAGTATAGTCAAAAAGATAAAAATAAACCAATCTTTATTTTCTCTCATCACGTTTTACCTGATACAGTATCTGGATCAAGACAATCACCATATTTACAAGATTATTTAAACGTGGATAAATTGTACGATATATTAAAAGACTATCCGCAGGTCGTTTTCTTTACGAGTCATACGCATTGGGATTTAAACTTACCGGACTGGGCTGGTAAAAAGAAAATTGCAGGCGGAGATAAAAAAGGATTTACTGTTGTAAATACGGGCGGGATTGAAACGGGCTGGATGTCAGCAGGACCAAATGGAGGAGAGAAAACTGCTCCAGATGGCTATTCATTTAAACAAGGGTTACAAGTGAAAGCATATGGTAACGATGTAATTGTGACAGCTTACGATTACAAACGTGATAAGGATATAAAGAAGTTATTAATTAGTGATTCAAAAATTGCGCAGATGGCACCAAATGTAACGGCAGATGATAGTGAAAATATAATTGTCGGTGCAACTGAATATATGGAGTATTCTATAGAAGGAACGAATGAGTGGCATACGTATAGTAAAGCAAACCCTCCGAAATTTGATGGGGATAAAGTCGTATACGTACGCCATAAAGGTGAAATGAATTTAGAGCCGGGATTAACACAGTTACTTCGTTTTTCGGTAAATAAGTGATTGGAGGGAGTCTGCATTTGAATGTGTAGGCTCTTTTTTTGTTGATGAGAAAGGGGTTGCCTGTCTGTCGTTTTTTGTCGATAGATCGATATATTAAGAAAATCGTTGATATATTGCAAGTTACGATAGATATATTTGAAAAATCGTTGATATATTGAAAGGAATGAACGATATATTTAAAAAATCGTTGATATAAATTTCATGTACCGTAATTAAGTTAAAATCATTAATACGGTTTTACTTATCAAAATGAAATTCTAATACATTTTTAACCGAGAAAGATGACTTCACCATTTTTACGTGTAATAATAGTAACGTTACATATATTGTGAAAGAAGTACAAAAGGAGTGTTACAATGAATTTAGCTAAATTCCCGAGAAAAAAATATACAGAATCATATACACCAATTGAAAAGTTAAACAACTTTTCTGAAGCACTTGGTGGCCCGACTATTTATTTTAAACGAGATGATTTACTTGGTTTAACAGCTGGTGGCAATAAGACGAGAAAATTAGAATTTTTAGTTGCAGATGCACAGGAAAATGGTGCAGATACGTTAATTACAGCTGGTGGTATTCAGTCAAATCATTGCCGCCTGACACTGGCAGCTGCGGTAAAAGAAAAAATGAAATGTATCCTTGTATTAGAGGAAGGGCTTGAGCCAGAAGAGAAGAGAGACTTTAACGGAAACTATTTCTTATATCACTTATTAGGTGCTGAAAATGTCATTGTTGTACCGAACGGAGCAGATCTTATGGAAGAAATGCATAAAGTAGCACAAGAAGTAAGTGAAAAAGGTAATACACCATATGTAATTCCAGTTGGTGGATCAAACCCTACGGGTGCTATGGGATACGTTGCTTGTGCGCAAGAAATTATGGCGCAATCATTTGAGCAAGGAATTGATTTCAGTTCAGTTGTTTGTGTAAGTGGTAGCGGCGGTATGCATGCTGGTTTAGTTACTGGTTTTTCTGGAACACAAAGCCATATTCCTGTAATCGGGATTAACGTAAGTAGAGGAAAAGCTGAGCAAGAAGAGAAAGTAGCAAAACTTGTAGATGAAACTTCAGCACATGTTGGTATTCCAAACTTTATCTCGTGCGACGCTGTTACGTGCTTTGATGAATATGTAGGACCAGGCTATGCGTTACCAACGCCGGAAATGGTAGAGGCAGTTCAGTTACTTGCGAAAACAGAAGGTATTTTACTTGATCCAGTGTATACAGGTAAGGCAGTAGCGGGATTAATCGACTTAATTAGAAAAGATAAATTTAATAAGGAAGACAATATTTTATTCGTACATTCAGGTGGTTCACCAGCTTTATATGCGAATACTTCTTTATTTGCGTAAGTGTAAAAAGCATTGGGTATCCAATGCTTTTTTGTTATATACTGGAATTGTCGAGAGGTGGGAGGATTATATGAACTCAAATTTAAAATGGATTATATATACGGTACTCGGCATTTCTATTCTATTAATCTTATTTGTGGCTTATGGGGTGTATTCGTATTTTATATTTTAAAAGCGTAATGGAAGTGAACCATAATGTAATGGAAGTGAACCATAATGTAATGGAAGTGAACCATAATGTAATGGAAGTGAACCATAATGTAATGTATGTTATAGTTTGATATGTTAATTACTTACAATACTTTCTACAAGGAGAATACATAATGAGAGCAAAGAAACTAGTAACGTTAGCAGTTCCATTTATGCTGTTAGTCGGATGCGAGGTAGGAGATAAAGATTCTACTCATAAGACTGAGCAAACTAGTAAAGCAATAACGAAAACAGTAATTTCTGAACAACAGTATCCGTACTACATATGTGAGCAAGTGGTAGAGTTCCAATTTAAGAAGGATGAACTGTTACTAAACTTAGGAGAATCCTTAAAGGACAAAGAAAAAGCAAAAGCTGTTTTAAAAACATCAAACGAGATAGATAAAATTTTAGACAATATGGAACACATAAAAGTACCTGATACATACAAAGACATTCACAAATCCATACAAGAAGGGGTAACAGAGGCAAGAAAAGCAACGAAGTTAATTAAGGATGCTGGTAAAGAAGATAAACAGAAGATTCAAGAAGCTACAATGAAAGGTACTGAATTTTTATCAGGTGTAGACGGAGAGCATTGGAAAAAAGCAATTTATGAGTTATCACAGGAAAACAAAGATGCTTATAGTAAGGCACTTGATAAGAAAGTAAAGGAGCACTCAAAGTAAAACAGTAACTTGTAACAATACATATCCACCTAAAATTTCCGCGAATGCTATGCTAGGAAGTTAGGTGGGAGATTACTGTCCTTAAATGTGGCTGATTAAAGCTACAGCCACATTCTCCTGTTCTAATTAACTAAAAGAAGAACTTCCCCATCCCGATTAGACTACTGATCATTCCTATTCCACTCATGGTGCCTTTTCCTGCTGTAAGTAAGTTTCCAAGCATTCCTAGCTGACTGTTACCTCCGTTATTTCCCCATCCCATTGGGGCCCACGGACCACCCCATCCTGGAGAGTTTCCGAAAATACCCCCGTTATTGGTATTGAATTTAAAAGCCTTAGCTGGCGGCGATAGTAAAGCTGCGAGATGACCTTGTGCGAACATCCCTGTATGATTGAATGGTTGCGCCCAGGGGAAGGGAGGTTTTTGAAAATTAAAACCTGCATGACCTGGTAATGGAGTCCAATTAGCAGGGTGACCTTGTGGTAGTATCTCTGCATAATTAATTGGCTGCTGCCCCCAAGAGAAGGGAGGAGGTTGGGGATTGAACCCCGTATAATTGGCTGATGAATCCCAACTAACTGGATAGACTCGGTAACTCCAATTCTCAGGAAGCTTCAAATCATTCATTACCTCAGATGTAGTTATTTCGGGCTGTGAATATAATGAAATTTGGTTAGTATATTGTTGCCCATTTCCCTTTGAATTCAAATACCAATATTGGTCCATACGCTTATTCTCCTCACTTTAAAAATGTAATGTTAGACTTAGCCTATGTAATATTCCTTTTTATGGATGGTTACATAACTAGATCTACAAGCCTGTATTTAAAGGAATGGGTGCGTAGTCTTTTTGATTTTTCTCGCTGCCTGTAAAATTCTCATTGATTTAAAGCTTCACTTTATTTTAGAAGGGGATTTTCAGTTGCTTCTTTTTTGTATTTCAGCCTAATTTAAATTCCGTTAACAAACATTTTTATAAAGGTTTAATCAACAAAAAGATTTTAAAATGGTATGTTGAGCAAGTGGAATTGCTAAAAAGAGAATATCCATTCGAAGAGTTTGGCAAAATACTGCAAGGGTAATATTTTCTTGTGCAAATATGTAAACGATTTAAACGAATCAATGAAATTTATAATGAAGGGGCAATTAAATATATGAGTGAAACATTACATAAAAGAAAACCACCATATGTAATGCTTGTAATCCTTTTTATTGGGGCATTTGTTTCATTTCTAAATAACTCCCTTTTAAATGTAGCCTTGCCATCAATAATGAAAGATTTAAACATTCAAGATTATTCAACGATCCAGTGGCTTTCTACAGGGTATATGCTTGTAAGTGGTATATTAATTCCGGCCTCAGCATTTTTAATAACGCGTTTCTCCAATAGGAGCCTATTTATTACATCTATGGTGATTTTTATTCTTGGTACTGCCTTAGCGGCTGTAGCACCTAACTTTGGTTTATTACTTACTGGTCGGATGGTTCAAGCGGCAGGCTCTTCAGTTATGGGACCTTTGTTAATGAATATTATGCTAGTAAGCTTTCCAAGAGAAAAAAGGGGAACAGCAATGGGGATTTTTGGACTAGTTATGATTACAGCTCCAGCAATTGGGCCGACACTATCAGGTTATATTGTAGAGTATTATGACTGGCGTTTGCTTTTTGAAATGATTTTACCGTTAGCAATCATTAGCTTACTGTTAGGGATTTGGAAATCTGAGAATGTCATGAAACAAAACAAAAATGCAAAACTTGATTATCTCTCATTACTATTATCTTCTGTCGGTTTTGGCGGTTTGTTATATGGATTCAGTTCTGCAAGCTCCGATGGTTGGACAAATAAAGTTGTCTTAACAACCTTAATCATAGGCGCTATTGCCCTAATTGCTTTCATTATTCGTCAATTAAAAATGGATGAGCCGTTATTGGATTTACGTGTTTACAAGTACCCAATGTTTGCACTTGCGTCTGTAATTGCAATTGTTAACGCGGTGGCCATGTTTTCGGGTATGATTTTAACACCAGCTTATGTACAAAACGTCCGTGGTATTTCGCCGCTGAGCTCTGGGCTGATGATGCTTCCAGGTGCGGTTATAATGGGGATTATGTCACCAATTACAGGTAAACTATTTGATAAATATGGTCCTCGGATTCTTGGTATAGTGGGGCTTTCCATTACAGCTGTTTCAACTTATATGTTGGCAAGTCTGCAAATTGACTCTAGTCACACACATATTATTCTTATCTACACACTGCGGATGTTTGGGATGGCGATGGTTATGATGCCACTTATGACAAATGGTCTTAATCAATTGCCAACTCGCTTAAATCCGCACGGTACAGCTGTTAATAATACAGCTCAACAAGTGTCCGGTTCGATTGGTACTGCTATTCTTGTTACGATTATGAACTCTGTAACAAAAACAAAAGCTGAAAGTTTAATGTCTCATATAGATCCAACAACCTTTACAGAAACTACGAAGGCAATAGTAACTCAGAAGGCTTTATTATCTGGAATTCAATATTCATTTTATGTAGCGCTTGGCATGAATGTTGTTGCACTACTATTAGTTTTTTTCGTTAAACGTGTAGATACAAGTGCGGAAGCTGTCGAGAAGCTAAATCGGTAGAGAAAAATAAAACGCTTGATAATGATTCCTACAAGTTTTTTACTGCTAAGGCGCCAGTATTTAAAATGGGAAAAGAACTGAAAGAAGCAGTGACATAATTATGTAGTGAAAGAGGACCTGATGTTCATATCAGGTCCTCTTTCATTAGTAACACGGTATATTTGCTTATCGTATTGCTTTAACTAAACTACTGATTTTTCGAATACTACAATCTTAAGAGCGTCAACTTCTTTGTTTTGGGGTGTTTTAGAAGAAAATGAATCAAAATAATCATTTTTATAAACAAATACAAGAGATGAGATCCATTTGCAATTTCTCATAAACATTACAAGTTTAGATTATCTTTTAACACCAACATTAAAAGGCTCCAACTATATTTATTCGCTTCATTTTAATTTAGTATTTTTCTACAAGTTATAAATCTAATTGCCAAGCTTATACGTAATATCATAATCATGAATAGTTAGGGAAAAGATAAAATAAGGTAATCAATTACATATCTTTATCCCAGGCGATTAGTTGCTATTTCCTCTTTATTAAATGGGATATGTTATTTCATGCTTTTTTGAAAGGGTGTTTTAAATGGAAAAAAAAGTATCTGCCATTCCTCAGCCGAAAACATATGGACCGCTGGGTAATCTCCCATTAATCGATAAAGATAAACCGACCCTATCCTTTATCAAGATAGCGGAAGAGTATGGTCCCATTTTTCAAATTCAAACTTTAAGTGATACCATAATTGTCGTTTCCGGACATGAACTGGTAGCAGAAGTCTGTGACGAAACACGGTTCGATAAAAGTATAGAGGGTGCTTTAGCAAAAGTTCGCGCCTTTGCTGGGGACGGATTATTTACTAGCGAGACTCACGAGCCTAACTGGAAAAAAGCTCATAATATTTTGATGCCTACATTCAGCCAACGGGCAATGAAAGATTACCATGCCATGATGGTCGATATTGCTGTACAACTCGTTCAAAAATGGGCACGGCTTAATCCGAATGAAAACGTAGATGTTCCGGAGGATATGACTCGTCTTACGTTAGATACAATTGGTCTATGTGGTTTTAATTACCGATTCAATAGCTTTTATCGTGAGACACCTCATCCTTTTATTACTAGCATGACCCGTGCTCTAGATGAGGCGATGCACCAATTGCAGCGGTTGGATATAGAAGACAAACTTATGTGGAGAACGAAACGTCAATTTCAGCATGATATCCAATCTATGTTTTCTTTAGTAGATAATATTATTGCTGAACGTAAAAGTAGTGGAGATCAGGAAGAAAATGATTTACTTTCCCGTATGTTAAATGTGTCAGATCCGGAAACTGGTGAAAAATTAGATGATGAAAACATTCGTTTCCAAATTATCACTTTTTTAATAGCTGGGCATGAGACAACAAGTGGATTGTTATCTTTTGCAATTTACTTTTTATTAAAGAATCCGGATAAATTGAAAAAAGCCTATGAAGAAGTAGACCGTGTTTTGACAGATCCTACTCCAACATACCAACAAGTTATGAAACTGAAGTATATACGGATGATTTTAAATGAATCACTGCGTCTATGGCCTACCGCTCCAGCATTCAGTCTCTATGCAAAAGAAGATACAGTGATTGGCGGGAAATACCCAATTAAGAAAGGAGAAGATCGTATTTCTGTTCTTATTCCACAGCTACATAGGGATAAAGATGCATGGGGAGACAATGTGGAAGAATTCCAACCTGAACGATTTGAAGAGCTGGATAAGGTTCCTCATCATGCTTATAAGCCATTTGGAAATGGCCAGAGAGCATGTATCGGTATGCAATTTGCACTTCATGAAGCCACTCTTGTAATGGGAATGCTTCTTCAACATTTTGAATTAATCGATTATCAAAACTATCAGCTGGATGTAAAACAAACATTAACGCTAAAGCCCGGTGATTTTAAGATTAGGATTCTACCCCGAAAACAAACTATTAGCCATCCTACTGCTCTTGCACCTACAGAGGACAAGCTGAAAAACGATGAAATTAAGCAGCACGTTCAGAAGACACCTTCTATTATTGGGGCCGATAATCTTTCACTTCTTGTTCTGTATGGCTCGGATACAGGGGTAGCAGAAGGTATTGCAAGAGAATTAGCAGATACAGCTAGTTTAGAAGGAGTTCGAACGGAAGTGGTAGCTCTTAACGATCGAATTGGAAGTTTGCCAAAAGAAGGAGCGGTACTTATTGTGACTTCTTCTTATAATGGAAAACCGCCAAGTAATGCAGGGCAGTTTGTGCAATGGTTGGAGGAACTAAAAACAGATGAGCTAAAAGGGGTTCAATACGCAGTTTTTGGTTGTGGAGATCATAATTGGGCTAGTACCTATCAACGGATTCCAAGATACATTGATGAGCAGATGGCGCAAAAAGGAGCAACAAGATTTTCTAAACGCGGAGAAGCAGATGCAAGTGGTGATTTCGAGGAACAGCTCGAGCAATGGAAACAAAGCATGTGGTCTGATGCGATGAAGGCATTTGGATTGGAGCTCAACAAAAATATGGAAAAAGAGCGCAGTACTTTGAGTCTGCAATTTGTCAGTCGTCTTGGAGGATCTCCTCTTGCACGAACATATGAAGCAGTTTATGCGTCTGTACTAGAAAATCGTGAACTCCAATCATCCAACAGTGATAGAAGTACACGACATATCGAGGTATCCTTGCCAGAAGGCGCTACATATAAAGAAGGAGACCACCTTGGAGTGTTGCCAGTTAATAGCGAGAAAAATATCAACCGAATTTTAAAACGTTTTGGATTAAATGGGAAGGATCAAGTTATACTGAGTGCAAGTGGACGAAGTATAAATCACATACCTTTAGACAGTCCTGTTAGTTTATTGGACCTTCTTAGTTATAGTGTTGAAGTTCAAGAAGCAGCCACTCGAGCACAAATACGAGAAATGGTGACATTCACAGCATGTCCTCCTCATAAAAAAGAATTGGAAGCATTATTAGAAGAAGGAGTTTACCATGAACAAATACTAAAGAAACGGATTTCAATGTTGGACCTTCTTGAAAAGTATGAGGCTTGTGAAATCCGATTTGAACGCTTTTTAGAACTTCTTCCTGCGCTCAAACCGCGTTACTATTCTATTTCAAGCTCTCCACTCGTTGCACAGAATCGTCTGAGCATTACGGTCGGTGTTGTTAATGCGCCTGCATGGAGTGGGAAAGGGACATATGAAGGAGTCGCTTCTAATTACTTAGCTCAGCGTCATAATAAAGATGAGATTATCTGTTTCATTCGAACGCCACAATCAAACTTTGAATTACCTAAAGATCCAGAAACACCAATTATTATGGTTGGGCCAGGTACTGGAATTGCACCATTCCGTGGATTCTTGCAAGCGCGTCGTGTTCAAAAGCAAAAAGGTATTAACTTAGGAGAAGCACATCTATATTTTGGTTGTCGTCATCCTGAAAAAGATTATCTTTATCGTACAGAACTAGAAAATGATGAAAGAGAAGGATTAATCTCTTTACACACAGCTTTTTCTCGTCTAGAGGGACATCCAAAAACATATGTACAGCATTTAATAAAACAAGATAGAATCAATTTAATTTCGTTATTAGATAATGGAGCTCATCTTTATATATGTGGTGATGGAAGTAAAATGGCTCCGGATGTAGAAGATACCCTTTGTCAAGCATATCAAGAAATTCATGAAGTCAGTGAACAAGAAGCAAGAAATTGGTTGGATCGTGTGCAAGATGAAGGGCGATATGGAAAAGATGTTTGGGCTGGTATATGACTGTTTCTTAATTAGATACATATTAACTAATGAACTTCTTTCGAATAAATTTCACTTTATTAGTATAGTGTATTTAGATGAATAGTGATTAACCGGACTATTTAGTATCTACTAAATAAAAAACAGGACCTGATATGCATCTATCAGGTCCTGTTTCACATAGACATTATACATCGATATTTTCCACGCATTATCAATGTTTGTAATGTAGTTAGCCTTTTGAGTCAGCTATAAAATCAGATATTATTTTTTCAATATCGAAAGGAGTAATCCCTTTATCCAAAGAAAAAATGCTTTCTGCTTCTTCGATGTCTTGAACGAGTTCACCTCTAGCTTCAATATGTAATCGGAACAAGTCATATAAATTCGGTTTAACTAAATTAGTTAAAGCCTTCCCAACTAGTATCATACCTTTTTGATTAGCCTCGATGGTATTATCATAAGTTAGATCTCTCGTAAGAGACAAATCTGTCCAAATCAATTTTCGTTCCTTTAAGTCTAAAATAACTGGAATAGAGATTTGGGTGTCGGCAGTAATATCCACTTTATCTTGAACAGTAGAAGGTTCAAATATTTCACCTGAACCAGGATATTGACGAACCATCCAACCAGTAAAGCATTCTGGTAAATCTTTATACGGTTGGTCTGTGTAAGAAAGCAAAGTCATGACTACATAGCGTGCACCATATTTCAGCACAGACGGAATATCGAAATCAATGAATTCAGATGCCCCCTTTGGTGCAGAAGTAATATCTCCGCTATGGTAGGCTTTGAAATTTTTTGAACGTAAGTTCGTGAAGGATACATGTTCTTTGTATTGCCAATCTTCGTCGTACATTGCAGCAGATAAATCAATGTCAACGCGTCCTGTATGTTGTCCATTCACATAGCCTTCTTTCCACCATAGGAAAAAACGAATCGTATCTCCTTCTGGCAAATCTACTTTACTTCCTCGAGATAATGTGCGAAGCGCTTTGCTGGCTGAACGTTGAGAGAAGGGAACTAAGTGATTTTTTAACTGTTCATCCAAAAATACTTTTCCGAGACTTGGAAGTTCTGCGAAGCGATTTTTTAAAGTATCTTCACACATTTTTACAATCATTAAACAAATATCCTCTGAGATAAATGGAAGTGTATTTTCGATACCTATAGCTTTTGCTACATTTCCCTTTGGAAAAAAGGTACGAAATTCATTTTTATCATTTCGATGCTTAAAATGAGCTGTGAGTTGAAGTAATACAGGAGTAGAAACGTTTCCTATTATACTTAGAAAATCTTCGAGAATATTGAAAACATCTGTTGACTTATCACTACATAAACGGATTAAATGATCCAAGCGTCTGGAAAATTCCCCCGGGCGAGTTTTTAAAAGATTTTTTGCTGTCATGATATCACGATTCAACAAAGCTGCTTCTATTTTTCCATTAAATGTTTCAACTTTAATGTTGTTGCGAAGAATCTCAAATGCTCGGTGGGTTTTTGGGAAACGAGTATGATATTCTGCTGGATGAAGAATTTCACCTAAACGAATCCAACGTTTTTTGTATCGAAGCATATCTTCGGTAATGTTTCCGCATTGCTCTAACAATCCTAAAAGGAAGCGTCTTTCTGCTCGGTTAAACTTCTTGAATCGGACGGAGGATGCTAAACTCACATCGCCTTCAGATAAAGCAACTGCAAGGCGAAGAACATCAGTTGCTGTTTTAAAATACTTTGCAGCAGCATCGGCTGATATTTTTCTGTTTATTAATAAAACCCCAATTATAAAAGACATATTTTCCTTATGAGGAATTACATTAGGTAGAAAACAGGAAACATCTTCAGTGTGTGTAATAGCCCATTCTACATCCGTCTTATCAGTTGAGGAAATAGAGCTGTTTGCACTAATCAATTGAGAAATCATTTGATTGAAATCTTCTTCACTTCCTAAGTCAATAACTTTCAAATCAACTCTATCTAAAAGAGGGAGTCGTTCTTCTACTTTTGATACAGGTAGGCGCAACGTCACATAATGAATAATGGCATTAATGTATAAATCAGCGTCACTTAAATCCATCATTTGTTGCGGAAAGTTTGGATACATAGGAGTAAACTGAATATGTGCTCCAACCATTTCTTTTAAATGTTTTACCAACTCTTTGTAAAACGATGTGAATGCATCAACCGAAAGTGTTTGCAACTCTTCTATTAAAGGCTCGGAAAAAGTAAATCCTAAATTTTCCAAGTTTTTTAAAACAGTGGCTAAATAAATGTTCGGTAGTTTATTTTCTTCTCTTTTTATAATTACTTTCAAACTTCTTCTTATGTAAATAGAATTTTTCATGAGAACGCCAGCTATTCACGCCTTATAAAAGAGGGGAATAGTCTGACTGTCCTCCTTTCAGTGGTAGATTTTTATTTTTATATGTATAAACACACTAATTGTAGAAAAATGCACAGAGGGTACATAGCTATTTTTTAGTGGAAAATTAGGGATATAACATTTAGTTGTTAAGTGGTAATTTGTTAATTAAGAAAAGAAAACCTCTACATCAATGGTTGATAAACTAAAGTTTATGCAATCCCAAAGAAGAAAGAGGTTTTATAGTCTAATTATTTTTCATAGGGAATTGACAACTCTAAAACAATTTGAAATTTCTACAAAGAAGGAAGAATTGTCATAGCCTATGTGTTTAGCAGGAAAGTAACATCCCTATTTGGCCAAAGAAGTTAGAAGGAAGGAACGTCATAGCCTGCTTTATTAGTATATTCTCATGCGAAGAGCAATTCAAGTATACTGTCTGATTTTTTATTTTTTTCTTAAAGGGGAATTTTCATGATTATCCCGCATTAACGGGCAGCCAGATTGGTGAGGGTGATTAAAGTTTCACTTTATAAATAGGGAGACCATCACATGCCCTTTTTATAATGCTATTACGGGAGGATTTTTATTTTTGATATATTATACCATTTATTTAATGGTATAATATGGTATGCGTTCTGTGGAATGGAGTTGAATGAGTATTATAAATACAAAA
The DNA here is from genome assembly GCF_050172015.1 of Bacillus sp. GMa5/1. Classification (NCBI taxonomy): domain Bacteria; kingdom Bacillati; phylum Bacillota; class Bacilli; order Caryophanales; family Bacillaceae; genus Bacillus; species Bacillus sp. GMa5/1. The sequence goes on from NZ_JBNLYC010000028.1 coordinate 43,173, forward strand.
GGTGAAATTAAAAAAACAAAAAGAAAAGTATTACTAACTATACTTACTATGTTAGTAATTATAATTGGATTTGGATATTGGAAACTTTTTAGTTTGCAAGGTGTTCCAAAAGGGGAATTCATTCGAACAGTGAAATCTCCAGATGGAAAATATCTCATCAAGACTTATTTTCATAATGCAGGATCATTAAGTGCGGATGCTGTTAGGGGTGAATTAGTTAACCTTGATACAGATTCAGAGAAAAATATATATTGGAACTATCCAGATACAGATCCATATATTGAATGGGTAAATAAGAATATTGTTAGAATTGGAGATCAAACTTTAGATGTTTCACAGAAAGAAACCTATGATTGGCGTGATGACGATAAGCACGTTAAAGAAATGCCTAAACAGTTTATTAGATAAAATAAGAAAAATTAAATTTATTTAATCTTATTCGTTTAACTATAGATAGGATTATATGAGTGAAAAAGTCCATTTAGATTTT
>NZ_JBNLYC010000029.1:0-42524 GCF_050172015.1 Bacillus sp. GMa5/1
TATTATTATTTGTGAATAGTTATGTAGTATGATCTAATTTCTATTTCGTTATTAAAAACAAAGAGATCAGATATGAGTGGTATTAGTTGGAAACAAGGCTTGCATAGAGCTACTTAAAAGGATTGCGGTATAATAAGGCGCGAAGTAATTAGAGATATGGGAAGCTACCAGTTATAATTGAAATGGTATAATATTGCTTTTTATTACAAATAATATTATGTTATTTTAATCGGTTTATTTAAAAAGATAATTTATGTAAAGGGCTAGTATTAGAAAATGAAATATCTCTATTTCTATGAAGAGAAACAGGTTGTGTTTTAGTCAGATAGAAGCAAGGAGAGATGCGCATGCTAGAACAGAGAGGTCATGCATTATATGACTCTTCGTTGCGAGATTTAAAGTTAGCATTAGATGAGTCTTCAATTGTTGCAATTACAGATCGAAAAGGTCTTATTACATATGTAAATGATAAATTTTGTGAAATCTCTAAATACAAAAGAGAAGAATTAATTGGAAAAGATCACCGTATTTTAAATTCAGGTCATCATCCGAAAACCTTTTTTCAAAACTTATGGAAACGTATTTTGAATGGGAAAGTATGGACAGGTGAGATTCGGAATCGAGCAAAAGATGGTACATATTATTGGGTCAAAACAACAATTGTTCCATTTTTAAATGAAAAAGGAGAGCCTTACCAGTTTATCGCAATACGAAATGATATTAGTAGTAGAAAAGAAGCGGAACAGAGGTTGCGGCTAAGTGAAAGTCGTTATAGGGAACTTGCCTATCATGATGCTTTAACGAGTTTGCCGAACCGTTTGCAATTAATAACGACCGTTAATAAATTGATTGCAGATAAAAAAGAATTTGGTATGATTTACTTTGATTTGGACCGTTTTAAATTAGTAAATGATACGTTAGGTCATATGATAGGGGACTTACTTTTAAGCGAAGTCGCTTCAAGGTTGCATTATGTACTAGGAGAGAAAGATGTTCTGGCTAGGCTAGGTGGCGACGAATTTGTGCTGTTAACAAAAAATCATAGACAAGATGATATGAGGCAGTTAGCGACATCTGTGTTGTCATGTTTCCAGGCACCATTTATTCTTGAAGGCCATGAAGTATATATTTCAGCTAGTCTAGGACTTTGTTCTTATCCACAAGACGGACAAGACGTGGAAACATTATTGAAAAACTCCGACTTAGCTATGTATAGTGCAAAAGAACAGGGGAGAAATGCTGCATGTTTCTTTACAGATGAGCTACGCGCGAAAATAAATCGTAGAATGAAAGTTGAGTTTGCTTTGCAAAAGGCAATTCGTGATGAAGAGTTAGATGTAGTATTGCAGCCTATTATTGATTTGAAAACGAAGAGATATTCTGGTATAGAAGCTCTAGTACGCTGTATGACAGAAGACGGACCTATTTCACCAAACGAATTTATCCCGGTAGCTGAAGAGTCTGGACTTATTATAAAGCTAGGAGACTGGGTATTAGAAAAATCGTGCCGATTGTTTAAAACATTGCCCAATTATCAAGAAGGACTAAAGTTATCAGTGAATTTATCTATACAACAATTAATGCAGAAACGTTTTATTTTCTCTGTACGTAGCATTTTAAAGAGAACTGGTTTTCCTCCGAACCGTTTAATATTAGAAATAACGGAAAGCATAGCAGTCCGCCATTTTGATTATATTATTGCTACATTACAAGAATTAAGAAATATGGGTGTTTTAATTGCTTTGGATGATTTCGGAACTGGCTATTCTTCCTTATATTATTTAAAACAACTACCACTGGATATTGTAAAAATTGATCGTAATTTTATTCGTGAATTTCATTATGATCACGCACAACCAGAACGAACGATTGTAAAATCCGTTATTGAAATTGCTCATAGTTTAAATTTAGCAGTAGTTGCTGAAGGAGTAGAAACAGTAGAGCAAGAGAGTTTGTTACAATCAATGAGCTGTGATTATGTACAGGGATTTTATTATGCGAAACCTTTATCTGTAGGAGAGCTAAAAGAAAAGTTAATTACAGATTTTTAATAAAAAAGAGAAGCCAGCAGCTTCTCTTTATTTAATCCGTTTTTTGTGAGTCTTTCATTAGTATTGGATAAAGAATAAGACCTAATACGAACAATCCAATTCCTAAGAAGAATGTTTTTAAATCAGCAGTTCCCGTTTTGATAACCCAAATAGAGTATACCAACGCTAATGTCGTAATGATTCCATCTTTTACTCGAGATCCGGGCAGTATATCATACGTTTCTCCTGTAATAACTAATTTTAATTGGTACAAGGTAGAAACAAGGTATGGAATTAAATAGGCTAATGTTGCTACGACGATAGCGAAACTATACGCTTCTGAAACAGTACCAGAAATCGTTGAAAATAAGAAAATTTGCGTCATTATATTTGTAATCAATAGTGATTTTGAAGGACTACCTTTTTTATTTGTTTTCCCGAAAAACTTAGGGAAAAGTCCATTTTTTGCTGCCTGGTAAGGTACTTCTGAACTAACAACAATCCAGCCAACTGTAGATCCAAATAAAGATATAAGAGCGAGTAAAGCCATTATATATGCACCTTTATTTCCAATTGCTAAATTTAATGCGTCTACTAATGGTTTTTGAGACTCTTTTAAAGCATCTTGCGGAAGAGCTCCCATTGTAAGTAAAGTAATTGACATGTAAATAAGAAGAGCGATAATTAATCCGAAAATCGTAGCTTTTTTTACATCGCGCTGTGATTTTGCACGATTAGAAAGCATAACTGCTGATTCAATACCGATAAATGCCCAGAGTGTTGCAATAGCAGCTGAATTGATTTGGCCACCTAATGAGATTGATTGTCCTGCTTCATTCATAAAGGTTTGACCGTCTCCGAAATTAGAGGCGTTGAAAATGAACAATGTAATTACAATAAACATTGTAAATCCGATAATTTTTGCAATAGTAGCAAGTAGATTCATATTTCCAGCTCGATCAATATTTTGCGAAAGAATATATTGAATTCCCCACAGCATAAGGCTACATACGAGGAAAGTTAATCCTTTTCCGAGCTCCAGTGAAAATCCATTTATTGAAAAAAGAATTTGCTTACTTTGTAAAACTGGAAAGAATGTTGATAAATATCCAGCAAAGGAAATAATAACAGATGCTGTTGCAGCCCAGTTAGCAGCCCAATATCCCCATGCCATACTATATCCTGCAACTTTACCAGCTTTTTTTGAAGGAAACATCGCTTGAGCATAGCTTTGTGGTCCAGCTTTTAATTCTGGTTTACGAATCGCTAAATTTCCAAATACAAGTGCAATCATAAATACGCCAAGGCCTGTAATACTCCATGCGAGTGTAGAACCCATTGGACCTGATACTTGTGCTAAATTTGCTGGAAGCATAAATACGCCACCGCCAACCATATTCCCGATAACAAATGCTGTTAAAACCCATAATCCCCATTTTTTCGTTTCCATTTTTGTTAACTCCTTTGTAGTAAGTTTTGCTTAAACATCATTTTTTACTAGCTTTTTGACAATAAAAAAAGAGCCATGTAGATAAAAAAATACCTACATGGCTCTTTTGCCAAAGCGTAGGTACAACGGGAATAACCCTTGTACCTACGCGTAATTTTTCCGCTAGGTTTCAAGGGTTACGTATGATGATGATGTTTTTGTGCAAATGTAACTACAGTTGTTGTATAAGTAAGCATAGTTCTTTGCTCCCTTTCTCCTCTGATTTTGAAGTTAGTATACTACATGTTTTTTTGAATGAAAAGAAAAATATAAAAATTTTTATAAAAATACGTTTTAAAGATTAAATATTTACCTATATTTTTCTTGTACTGGAAAATAAGTGAGAGATTGGCAGAAGAGTGAAGCATGTTATAATACATATAGAATTAGAAGGTGACAAGGGGCTATTGTAGATGATGAGTAAGTATGAACAAATTTATACAGAAATCAGTAAATCTATTGATAATAAACAATTAAAAGAGGGATGCAAAATCCCATCAGAAACAGAATTAATGAAGCAGTATGAGGCAAGCCGAGGCACGGTGAGAAAAGCTGTAGATTTACTGCAAGAGCGTGGATATGTGCAAAAAATTCATGGAAAAGGTGTTTTTGTTTTAAAGCGAAAAAATATTGAATTTAATTTTGGCGGTATTGTAAGTTTCCAAGAAGAAAATGAACGTTTGGGACGTCATTGTATTACGGAAGTTGTGGAAATGGACAAAGAAAAAGCCACAAAAGAAATTGCAAAATTATTAAATGTAAAAGAAAAAACAGAGATTGATCATATTAAACGTGTACGAAATATTGATGGAGAAAAAGTAATTTTAGATATAAATCATTTTGTATCTGAGTTTGTTCCAGGATTAACGAAAGAAATTGCAACTGCATCGATTTATAAATACATCGAGAAAGAGCTTGGGCTACATATTAGTTATTCGCAGAGGGTAATTGAAGTACAGCCATGTACAGAGGATGACAGAAAGTATTTAGATTTAAATGGAACAGACTATGTTGTCGTTGTGAAAAACTTTACACATTTGTATGATGGAAGTCAGTTTGAATATACAGAATCACGCCACCGTTTAGATATTTTTCACTTTTCGGATGTGGCACGCAGGAAGTAAAGAGGTGGAACAAAATATTGTTTCATCTCTTTTTTTTATAAAAAATACAAACTCGTATATACGAGTGTTGACTAACTTATATATACGAGTTAATATGTAATTGTAAACGGTATCAAAAAAAGAAAAGAGGGACGGGAATATGGGGAAAGACTATCGTAAAACAGCAGAGGAAGTGTTGCAGTATATTGGTGGGAAAGACAATATTGAACAAGCTGCACATTGTGTGACGAGGCTCCGTATCGCTTTAAAAGATGAAAGTAAAATAGATAATGATAAATTACAGTCTGTTTCATTAGTGAAAGGAGCGTTTCATAACGCTGGTATATTTCAAGTTGTAATTGGTCCAGGAGATGTAGATCGTGTTTACGCTGAATTGATAACGCTTGCGGGTATGAAAGAATCGACTGTAGCTGACGTAAAAGACTCTGGAAATCAGAAGTTAAATCCAGCTCAAAAGTTTGTAAAAATATTTTCAGATGTATTTATGCCGATATTACCAGCGATCGTAACGGCTGGTTTACTAATGGGTATTAACAATCTATTAGGCGCAAAGGACTTATTTTTTGATGGGAAAAATTTATTAGATGTTTATCCGAACTTAGGCGGGCTTTGGGATTTAATTAATATGATGGCCAATACAGCATTCGTATTCTTACCAGCACTTGTCGGGTGGTCAGCAACGAAGCGTTTTGGTGGTAGTCCAATACTAGGGATTGTTATGGGATTAATGCTTGTGCACCCGGCCTTATTAAACGCTTGGGACTATGGAAAAGCAGCGACTGGTTTAGACGGACAAAAGATTGAGTACTTCGATATTTTAGGACTGTTCCAAATTGAAAAGGTAGGGTATCAAGGTCAAATCTTGCCGGTTTTAGTAGCTGCATTTGTGTTAAGTAAAGTAGAAATTTTCTTAAAGAAACATGTACCAAATGCAATTCAATTATTAGTTGTACCAATTACAACAATCGTTGTGACAGGTGTGTTAGCATTAGGAATTATTGGTCCGGTTACACGTCATATTGGAGATTTATTAACAGTAGGATTAGTAGGTGTATATGAAACAGTACCAGTAGTTGGAGCAGTATTATTTGGAGCGTTATATGCACCACTTGTAATTACAGGTATGCATCATATGTTTATTGCAATTGATTTACAATTGATTGCACAACATGGCGGTACATTTATTTGGCCAATGATTGCTCTTTCTAACATTGCGCAAGGTAGTGCGGCACTTGCGATGTTCTGGATTTCTAAAAATCAAAATGATAAAAGTATGGCATCAACATCAGCCATTTCAGCATACTTCGGTATTACAGAACCAGCGATGTTTGGTGTGAATTTACGAAATAAGTTCCCGTTTTATGCAGCGATTATAGGGTCTGCTGTGGCAGCGATATTCATTACATTAAATGGTGTATTAGCACCTGCTATCGGAATTGGGGGATTGCCAGCATTTATTTCTATCATTCCGAAATCGATTCCAATGTTTATTGTCGGAATGATTATTGCAGTTGTAATCCCATTTACTTTAACATGGTTATTTGCAAAAAGAGTGAAACAGAAGTAGGAGGAAGTTAAACATGAAGGATTGGCATAAAAGTGTAGTCTATCAAATTTATCCGAAGAGCTTTAATAGTTATTACAATAGAGAAACCGGTGATATAAAAGGGGTTACAGAGAAACTAGATTATTTAAAAGAACTCGGAGTGGATTATATTTGGTTAACACCGATATACCAATCACCACAAAATGATAATGGATATGATGTAAGTGATTATTACAGCATTGATCCATCTTACGGAACGATGGAAGAGTTTGAAGAACTTTTAGCAGAAGCGAAAGTACGTAACATTGAAATTATGCTTGATATTGTTGTAAATCATAGTTCGACTGAACATAAGTGGTTTAAAGAAGCGAAGGAAGATAAAAATAGTCCATATCGTAATTACTATATTTGGCGTGATGAAAAAAATAATTGGCAGTCTAAGTTTGGTGGATCTGCTTGGAAATATGATGAGAAGACGGAGCAATATTATTTACATCTATTTGATGAAACACAAGCTGATTTAAATTGGGAAAATGAAAAACTGCGTGAAGAAGTATATGATATGATGCGCTTTTGGCTGGATAAAGGGGTAACGGGATTCCGATTAGATGTCATTAACTTAATTTCAAAAGACCAATGTTTTTTAAACGATGAAGGTAGTACTGCGACAAGTGATGGACGCAAGTATTATACAGATGGCCCGCGTGTTCATGAATATTTACAAGAGATGAACCGAAATATTTTTGCAGGAAAAGATGTCATTACAGTTGGAGAAATGTCATCTACGACAATTGATAATTGTATTAAATATTCTAATCCTGAGCGTAATGAATTAAGCATGACGTTTAGTTTCCATCATTTAAAAGTAGATTATCCGAATGGTGATAAGTGGACGAAAGCAGAGTTTGATTTTATTAAATTAAAAGAGATTATGTCTAACTGGCAAGTTGAAATGCAAAAGGGCGGAGGATGGAATGCGTTATTTTGGTGTAATCATGACCAGCCTCGCATCGTGTCACGCTTTGGTGATGATGGAAAGTACCGAAACGAATCTGCAAAAATGTTAGCGACAGCCATGCACATGCTGCAAGGAACGCCTTATATTTATCAAGGGGAAGAAATCGGTATGACGAATCCTAAATTTGAGTCCATCGAGCAATATCGTGATGTAGAATCGTTAAATATATACGATATAAAGCTAAAAGAAGGGCTATCAAAAGAAGAGATTATAGGGATTTTAAAGCAAAAATCTCGTGACAACTCTCGCACTCCGATGCAGTGGAATGAAGAGATGAACAGTGGTTTTACAACAAGTACACCTTGGATTTCAGCGGCTGAAAATTTTAAAGAAATAAACGTAGAGAAGGCATTAGAAGATAAAGAGTCCGTATTTTATCATTATAAAAAGTTAATAGAGCTTAGAAAAACGTATGATGTAATTACAGAAGGAGAATATGCTATTTTGGATAAAAATGATCCTAAAATTTGGGCATATACTCGTACTACAGAAAGTGAAGTACTACTTGTTATAAATAACTTCTATGGAGAAGAAATAACGTATTCAGTACCAGCGCACGTTCAGTTAGATGGAATGAAACAAGAAGTACTACTGTCGAATTATAAAGATGCCAGCAAGGATATTGCAAAACTTAACTTAAGACCATATGAATCAATTGTGTATCGATATACGAAATAAAAAGGTTGTATGCCCGAGCGGCATACAACCTTTTTATTTTAAGACACCACTATACAAAATGCTTACTTCTACTTCAGGTTTGAATTTTACTTTTGCATAATCTTTATTCCAATTTTTTTTCTTCCATAAGTTAGGATGATAAGCGATAAGATGTCTTCCAATACCGAAAGCATCACAATTTGCTTTTTGTAGTTTTCGTGTTATTTTTTTCGCTTCTTTCGTGAGTTGTTTAGAAAGTTCTTTATTTAGTTTTTCTCTATCGTCCATTGTATACATATTATCTCTTGGAGATTCAAGTGCTATAACTTTTAATTGGAGCTTAATGTGAGCATAAACATTTCCTTTTTTATCTGTTGTTATTTTTAAGTCGCGTTTTAATTTTCGATTACTAATTTCCATTGTTAAATAATCAGATGTCTTCTCAGATTCATCACTAGTCAGTTTTTGGGTTATACGGGCACTTGTTCCCATTTTTCCGGTTAATAACACGAATAAAACAGATTGTTGCAAAGGTAAATGCCCAGTTAATTTATCATTGTTAAATAAAGCTAACCCGTTTGTAACTACTTCTTTTCCTTTTATTTTTATAGAAGGAAGGGTAAAGTCTTTACCGGGATCTAACATTTTTGTAGCAGCTGTTTCTAAAGTTTCTTTTGGAAATACACTCATATCTTCTAAGCTTTTCACTTTTTTCTTTAGAAAATCTCCAATTAGTAAATTTCCTATTTTCTTTTTTTCGAGTATCTCCGATGTTTCACCATCTACTGCAATAAGTTTTACTAAAGCAGTTGGGTTTGTTGGATCTCGAAAGCTGACATCTAAATAGGGGAGTATACCCTTTTTTAGAATTTTGGTTCCGAGTAATTGAACACCATATTTAAAATAGCGAATATTCCCAGTCACATTTTTTTTTAGGGCATCGCCTGTATCCATTATGTTATGCCCGGTTGCTGAATATATTTCATTCTCAAATGAAGATTGCTCTCCGCTTGAACTTTTTACGAGCTCGATTGTTTGCTGGAGTTTATTCTCTTTCGTAATATCAGCTCCAACGCTATAAGCTAAACTTGCCTCCCTTAATGGTTCTTGATCCCAACAGCCAGAAAGGAGGGAACTAGTACATAATATTAAAAGTAATTTAACTCTTTTTGGGAACATACTGTTCTCCTTTCTTCTTTCTTATTATTGAATAAAGTAGAAATAAAAGAGGGAGGACAACGATGAAAATATAGGTGAACTTATCAGTGAAAGTTGAAATTACTTTTAATTCTTCAGGTGTATCTATAAATAAGGCTACACTAAAAGCAATAATACCAACGATTGGAACAGCCTTTTTATGATTAGCAAGGTTGAATATATGTCCAATTCCGATTGAAGCAGCGCAGTAATAACTAGCAATAGAAGCGACAACTGTTATCATCCAAATTGGGATGAAGATTAGGTCCGTTCGATCTATAATTCCAATATGCAAGGAGCGTAATAAGTAAGCAACTGGCTCTGGAATAAGCTCAATTTGCTTTGGACTAAATACGATAAAGCAAATCCAAACGGTAAAAGTATAAAAAAGAGTTACAAATCCATTGGCGATAGAAATGGCCTTCAGTTTTGCAATAGAACTCCCATTTACTTTTGGGAAAGCGATAAGAATAATTTCAAAACCATACATGGCTGTAATTGTTTCCTTGGATGCTTGAATTATATTCCACCATCCGGCTTCTGTAATAGGAAAAATATAAGAGAAATCAGCTCGTGAAAGCCCTAGGGCAATTAAAAGAGCCATTGGAATAATGAGAATAGAGGCCATGACATAAAATCGTACGATGACTTTAAATGTGTTATAAGCTACATAACAACAAGCTACTGTACATAATATGAGAATTGCAGACCACGGAGTTGCGTGTAAAACCCATACTTTAATGACGTTACAAGCATTCAACATAACCGTCATACCGATAAGGGTAAAATAAAAAACATAAGAAAAGCCCAATAGTTTTCCTAACTTATTACCAAATAGCATACAAACACTTTTATACATATCTGCATCAGGAAATCGTTTTAAGAAAAGCCACATAAGTAAAATAATAAGTTGAATGGCAAGCCCCGCGATGAGCGCAGAAATCCAACCACCACCTTTTGCTATCGGATGAAGCCGGTTAGGTAGAGATAGTATACCGACCCCAATTTGGCATTGAATAACGAAAAAGGTAAATTGAACAAGTGAAATTTTACTTTGCGTGTTTGTCACCGTCCTCATCCTCTCTCGTTACATGTTGGCGCTGCATTTTTTTCGGTTTTGGATCATGTGGTCTTTCCCAAAATGACCAAATTGGTAGTCTTATGAAAGAATCTTTCATATCTTTAATCCGCATCGGGGCAACAGGAGAAAGATATGGTGTATGAAATGAATGAAGCTGACATAAGTGAACGAAAGTTATAATGAGACCGAATGATATTCCTACATATCCGAATATGGCAGCAAGGAGCATTAATGGAAAACGAAGAATCCGAACTGCTGAACTCATATCGTTTGATGGAACGAGAAAAGATGAGATTGCAGTTAAAGCTACAACGATGATCATTGTGTAAGAAACGAGTCCAGCTTTTACAATTGCATCCCCAATTACTAAACCACCTACAATACCGATTGTTTGTCCAACGCGGCTCGGCAAGCGAATACCAGCTTCTCGTAATAACTCGAAAATTAACTCCATTAAGAGAGCTTCAAAAATAGGAGGAAGCGGTACTTTCTCTAATGAAGCTTTAATCGTATACACAAGTTCGAGCGGTAACACATCAGGATGAAAAGCAACAGTTGCAATATATAAAGCTGGTAAGAGAAAGGCAATTAAAAAACTTACTAAGCGAATCATTCGGACGAAAGAACCGACAATCCAACGGTTATTATAATCATCTGGTGATTGATAGAAAGCAAATAACGTAACAGGAACGATGAGCGCTGTTGGATCTCCATCAGATAAAATAGCAACACGCCCTTCCATTAAATTAGCAACAGTTCTATCTGGACGCTCTGTATTTAATTGCTGCGGAAATGGGGAGAAAGACGTATCCTCTATAAATTCTTGTATGTATCCTGGTGGCATAAGTGCATCCGTTTTAATGGTTTCCAATCTTCTTTTCACTTCTATAACTAAATCGTCATTCGCTATATTTTGCATATAAGTAATTGCCACTTTCGTGTGCATTTCTTCACCGAGTGTAAAATACTTAACAACTAAATTTGGACTCTTAATGAGTTTACGAATAGAGGTTAAATTAGTTGCTAGATCCTCTACAAAACCAGTATGTGGACCGCGCACAACTCCTTCATTATCAGGCTCTGCTATATCTCTCTTTAAAGATAAGGTTGTTTCGAAAATACAAAAACTGTCGACGTGTTCATGAAAATATAAGGATTTACCTTGTAATAAAAGTTGTATCCCATAATTTAAATTCGTTTCTTTTTTCATATTTAACGTAGAAAAAGCTTTATCTAAAGATAAATCTGATCGCGTTAATAATGGCTCAAGGACTAACTGATGAATTAGATTTGGATCTGCTAAAGATTCGATATATAAGATTGCTCCTTTTCCGTTTTGAAAAGGGAGATCTAATTTTTTTATATCATCAGAATGAGAAAGTTTATTTTCAATGTAATTAATGTTCTCCGGAAGTGATGGAAACATATGCTTTTGTTTTTTACTCTCTTGTTGTTCTTTTTGCTCTGTCATAATTTCCACCTCTCTTAAAGTGCAATTGTTTCTGTTAATTTTTGTCGTTTGTGAGAAATTTATGCTTGAATTATTTTAAAAAAAGAGGATTGAAGGTTACGTTACATTGTCTTTTGTGCATTATTCAATTTCATAGCAGTACTTCTAACATTTGTGTCGAATTAAGAAGATATATAGGAGGGATATATATGGAAATAGCTGTAGAACGTGTTTTTACGAAAGAGATTTTAAAAAGAGCAGTGAATTTGTTTCATGTAACAGTGGAAGAAAAGCCACTTGGAGATTTTGAGAATTATATTTTTAAGGCGAAGGGTGATAATGATGAAGATTACGTATTACGTTTAACACATTCTTCTCATCGTTCTAAACAAGAGGTAGAGGCTGAACTAGATTTTTTACGATATGTTGCGGAGAATGGGGCAAAGGTAGCAGGACCTCTTTATTCAACGTCTCGAAATCTCGTAGAAGAAATCGTAGCAGAGGATGGAACGTTCTTTTCCGCTTCTTTATTTACATATGCAAAAGGTGAGCAAGTAAAAGGAGAGGAATCGCCTTATTGGGGCGAGCCTCTCTTTGAAGCATGGGGAAAAGCGATTGGGCAACTGCATCGCCTTACAATGGAATATCCTAAAACAGACTACCGTGATACGTGGGAAGAAGACGAAAGTGGAATTGTTAATGAATTAGAAGATGGTCAAGTGAAAAAGATTGCAGCGGTACTAATGGATGAAATTAAGGCCCTTCCAGTTGAAAGAGAAACGTTCGGTCTTATGCACGGTGATATCCATCAAGGTAATTTTCATTATGATGGTAAAGAGCTAACAATCTTTGATTTTGATGATGCGGCTTATAATTACTTTATACATGATTTAGCGATGGTTCTATACTACTCTGTTCTATTTACAACGTGGACAGCAGAAGAGAAGACAGATTTTGCTCGTAAACAGTTACAAGTGTTACGAAAAGGATATGAGTATGAGCACAGGCTGGCGGATAGTTGGTATGAATCGTTGCCACTATTTTTACGTTTACGTGATATAGGTTTATATGGAACGCTTCAGAAGAAGTTTAAAGGGAAAGATATGCCTGATAACTTCTTGAAATTATCAGAAGAGCTATACGAAAGAATTATTAAAAGAGAAGCAATTGTGAATATATAATACATTTAGTTTAAAACAAAGTATATAAAACAAATATATACTTTGTTTTTTTATACAAAAATATGTTTACTTTATTAAAATAATATTGTCCTAGATTCGGTATGCACTTATAATTTTATATATATTCTGAATATTCTTTATAAAGAAGGAGGGGGAATGTTGGAAACTTTCGTAAATTGGTTAAATAATATTGTTTGGAGTCCAGCACTTGTTTATTTATGTTTAGGAGTAGGTTTATATTTTTCTATTCGAACGAAGTTTTTACAAGTAAGGCACGTAGGAGAAATGGTGAAGCTGACATTTCAAGGAGAAAAATCTGAGGCTGGTGTTTCTTCATTCCAAGCGTTAGCACTTTCGTTATCAGGACGTGTTGGGACAGGGAATATCGCTGGGGTAGCAACAGCGGTTGCATTCGGTGGACCAGGAGCTGTATTTTGGATGTGGGCAGTAGCCTTTTTAGGGGCAGGATCAGCTTATGTAGAATCAACACTCGCGCAAATATATAAGACGAAACATCAAGGGCAGTTTCGTGGTGGACCTGCTTATTACATCGAAAAAGGTCTAGGAGTTAAATGGTATGCTTTAGTATTCGTTGCAGCGACAATTCTTGCAACAGGACTTTTACTACCAGGCGTACAAGCAAATAGTATTGCTGTAAGTTTAGAAACGGCTTTTGGTATTAATACTACCGCATCAGGGGCTATATTAGTTGTCGTATTAGCTCTTATCATTTTCGGTGGAGTAAAGCGAATTGTTAACGTAGCGCAAGTTGTCGTACCTTTTATGGCAATAGGCTATATTTTAGTAGCTTGCGTCATTGTTGCTATGAATATTGAAAAATTGCCAGAAGCATTTATGTTAATTATAAGAAGTGCATTTGCATTAGAAGCTGCTTTCGGTGGTATTATCGGTTTAGCAATCTCTTGGGGGGTAAAACGTGGTATTTATTCCAATGAAGCAGGACAAGGGACTGGACCACACGCAGCAGCAGCAGCCGAAGTATCACATCCAGCTAAGCAAGGTTTAGTGCAAGCATTTTCCGTTTACATTGATACATTATTTGTTTGTTCAGCAACAGCATTTATGATGATTATTACAGGCATGTATAACGTATTTGATGCAAGCGGAAAAAACTTTATCGTTAATAAACTAAATGGTGCTCAGCCAGGACCAGGATATACACAGGCGGCGGTAGAATCTGTTTTCCCTGGATTTGGAAACGGTTTCGTTGCAATCTCGTTATTATTCTTCGCGTTTACAACAATTATGGCGTATTACTACATTGCAGAAACGAATATTGCGTACTTAAATCGTGATAAAGACCGTCCTTGGATGTCTATGGTACTAAAGTTTGTATTTTTAGGAGCTGTATTCTATGGATGTATAAAAACAGCAGCAACGGCTTGGGCTTTAGGCGACATTGGGGTAGGAATTATGGCATGGGTAAATATCATTGCGATTTTACTATTACAAAAACCTGCATTAGTCGCATTAAAGGATTATGAAAAACAGAAAAAAGAAGGAAAAGATCCAGTATTCGATCCAGGGCCATTAGGAATTAAAAATGCTGATTTTTGGGAGCATGAATACGGGAAAGATAAGAAAGAAGAAGTATCTTAACAGAATAGAAATGAAGAAGCAAAGGGGAAACTCTTTGCTTTTTTTTATGGACAAATTGAAGCTAAAAGTTATTTTTGGGACTATTTTTGAATATAAAAAGAATGTACATGCATTGTTAGGGGAAGGGGGAGTATGTTGATAGAATTTCGTAATGTAAATAAATATTATGGTAACTTTCAAGTTTTGAAAAATATTAATGTGCAAGTGAAAAAAGGCGAAGTGGTAGTAGTTGTCGGGCCTTCAGGATCAGGAAAAAGTACATTGCTTCGATGTATAAATCAATTAGAGGCAATTACAGATGGAGAATTAATTGTACAAAATACAGAGGTACACAATAAAAAAACGGACATGAATGAATTGCGGCGAAATATTGGGATGGTCTTTCAACATTTTTATTTATATCCACATAAAACGGTTCTTCAAAATATTACATTAGCACCGATTAAAGTAAATAAAGTTTCCAAAGAAGAAGCAGAGAAAACAGCAATGTTTTATTTAGAGAAAGTAGGAATCCCGGAGAAGGCTAACGTATATCCACATCAATTATCCGGAGGACAACAGCAACGGGTGGCAATTGCTAGAGGACTTGCAATGCAGCCGGAAATTATGCTATTCGATGAGCCTACGTCTGCTCTTGATCCAGAGATGATTGGAGAGGTACTTGATGTTATGAAAGCACTGGCTAAAGAAGGGATGACAATGGTCGTTGTCACGCATGAAATGGGATTTGCTAGAGAGGTAGCAGATAGGATCTTATTTATGGATGATGGTCAAATTATTGAAGATACAACACCGGCGCACTTTTTTGCAAACCCTGAACAAGAAAGAGCTCGTTTATTTTTAAGTCGGGTGCTAAATCATTAGAGGAGGAATTTCATGCTTAAAATGAAAAAATTATTTACTTTAATCGTATTTTCATGTTTATTTGTGCTTGTTGTTGCTGGTTGCGGAAGTAAGAAAGATGAGGCAAAGGAAACAAATACGAAGCAAGGCGGGGCTGTTGAGCAAATTAAGAAACGAGGGAAATTAGTAGTTGGGGTGAAGAATGATACGAATTTATTTGGATTAAAAAATCCTTCAACAGGGCAGGTAGAAGGATTCGATGTTGATGTCGCGAAGGCACTTGCGAAAAAGATTCTTGGAGATGAAAAGAAGCTAGAGCTGAAAGAAGTAACGTCTAAAACACGTATTCCAATGCTGAAAAATGGTGATATTGATGCAATTATTGCAACAATGACAATTACGGAAGAACGCAAAAAAGAAGTGGATTTTTCAGATGTATATTTTAAAGCAGGACAATCGTTACTTGTGAAAAAAGGAAGCAATATTAAGAGTGTCGATGATATAAAACAAGGCGTTAAAGTATTAGCTGTAAAAGGGTCAACATCTACAAATAACATTCGTCAAAAGTCACCAGAAGCGACTGTATTAGAGTTTGAAAATTATAGTGAGGCATTTACAGCGTTAAAGGCAGGTAAAGGTGATGTGTTAACGACAGATAATGCGATCCTTTACGGAATGGCAAAACAAGATTCTAATTATGAAGTAGTAGGAAAAATTTTCACAGATGAACCGTATGGAATTGCAGTGCAAAAAGGGGCAGATGATTTAACGAAAGAGATTAATACTTTAATTAAAGACATGAAAGCAAGCGGAGAGTATGACAAATTATATGAGAAATGGATTGGACAAAAACCAGAAAAGTAGATAGTAAAAGTGAGAGGATGAGAGTACTCATCCTCTTCTTGTAAAGAAAGAGGGGAGAATATGTGCCTGATTTTTCTATATTAACGAATAACATTGATATGTATTTAGAAGGATTTAAATATACAGTTATGTCTAGTGTAATTGCATTGATAGGTAGTTTTATTTTAGGAGTAATTTTGGCAGTAATGCGTATTGCACCTATTCGTATTTTAAATTGGATAGGATCAGCTTTTGTGGAGTTTGTAAGAAATATTCCACTCGTATTAATTGCATTTATATTCTATTTTGCTTTACCTGTAATAGGAATTACTTTAAATGGTTTTGTAGCAGGAACAGTTACGCTTACGGTATATACGGCAGCTTTTATTGCAGAAGTAATTCGCGCTGGTATTTTATCAGTTGCGAAAGGGCAGATGGAAGCTGCTCGCTCTTCAGGGCTAACGTATGTGCAGGCGATGTATTATGTTGTCTTACCCCAAGCAGTGAAAATTGTAATTCCCCCTTTAGGAAACCAGTTTCTCAATTTAGTTAAAAACTCCTCAATACTTGGAATTATTGCTGGTGCTGATTTAATGTATCAAGGAGATTTAATTTCAACGAAGACGTTTGTTACGTTTGATGTTTATATATTTGTCGGGATGTTTTATTTAATATTAACAATTCCGCTCAGTATGCTAGTGCGTTATTTAGAAAAACGCTTAGCAAAGGAGGCGGTGTAAATGGATTTCAAGGGAGCAATTACAGGAGATCATATTCTATTTTTATTAAAAGGATTACTTATAACATTAGAGGTAGCGCTCATAGCAATTGTACTTAGTTTTATTATTGGAAGTGTAATCGGTATATTGCGCTACACGAAAATACCTGTCGTCTCACAAATATTAGGAGTTATAGTTGAAGTGATTCGAAACTTACCACTACTGTTAATTATATTTTTCACGTATTTTGCACTTCCAGAAGCAGGCTTGAAATTAGAAATTATAACAGCTGCAATTGTTGCTTTAACAATATTTGAGGCAGCAATGATATCTGAAATTGTTAGAAGTGGTCTATTGTCTATTGAAAAAGGGCAGGTTGAAGCCGCAAGATCTTCGGGATTAGCTTATGTGCAAGCGCTTTGGCATATTATTTTGCCACAAGCATTAAGGAGAATGGTTCCGCCGCTTGTCAGTCAATTTATTTCATTGCTGAAGGATACGTCGCTAGCGGTTGTTATATCACTCCCTGAGCTTATGCATAATGCTCAAATTATTAGCGGGCAAAATGTGAATTACATGATTCCAACATTTATATTAGTAGCTTGTATGTACTTTATCGTAAATTATAGTTTATCAATTTTATCGAGAAGATTAGAACTTCGTTGACTCTTACAATATATGTAAGGGTTTTTTCCTTGTTTCTCCTTATTTTCCTCTAAATAGAATCTGAATCTTGCAATAATTCGATTTTTATATTATTTTATCAGAAAAGTTTTAATTTTATATAGAAAATGTAATCGCTTTCGTGTATATTTTTATTATCAGAAAATTTTAACAAGATATAGGGGTATTGGTAGGGGGAGGATTTAGATGCAGCAACCAACGAATGAGAAATTACATCGCACGATGAAGAGTAGACATCTATTTATGATCGCACTTGGTGGTGTAATCGGAACTGGTTTTTTCTTAGGTTCAGGTTACACTATTAATCAGGCTGGACCAGGGGGAGCCATCCTTTCATATTTAGTAGGCGGATTTATTATGTATTTAACAATGCTTTGTCTTGGAGAGTTAACGGTAGCGATGCCGGTTTCAGGATCTTTCCAAAAGTATGCAACGAAGTTTATTGGACCAGGAACGGGCTTTATGATTGGCTGGTTATACTGGCTTGGCTGGGCAGTAACAGTGGGGCTAGAATTAACGTCAATCGGTTTAATGATGAAAAGATGGTTTCCAAATGTTGATGTTTGGGTATGGTGCCTTGTATTCGGTGTTATTTTATATGCTTCAAACGCAATTTCGGCAAAAAGTTATGCTGAATTAGAATTTTGGTTTTCTAGTATTAAAGTAATTACAATCCTTGCATTTGTCGTTCTTGGTGGTAGTGCATTATTAGGATTTATATCATATGACGGAAAAGAAGCAGCACCTCTTTTCTCTAACTTTGTAAGCGATGGTGGACTTTTCCCGAATGGACTAGCTGCCGTACTACTTACAATGATTACAGTTAACTTCTCATTCCAAGGAACAGAGTTAATCGGAATTGCAGCGGGAGAAAGTGAAAATCCAGAAAAAACAATTCCACGTGCGATCCGTAATACAGTATGGCGCATTATGTTATTCTTCATTTTAACAATGACAATTTTAGTAGGATTAATTTCTTGGAAAGAAGCAGGCGTAATTGAAAGTCCATTCGTAGTCGTATTTGATAAAATTGGTATTCCATACGCAGCTGATATTATGAACTTCGTTATTATTACTGCGTTATTATCTGTAGCGAACTCTGGATTATATGCAGCGACGCGTATACTATGGTCACTTGCAAATGAGGGAATGGCACCAACTTCCTTCCAGAAAGTAAATAAGCGTGGTATTCCAATTACAGCGCTAGTCGTAACGATTGCGGTAGCTGGATTATCTCTATTCACAAGTTTCCTTGCAGAAGATACAGTATACATGTATTTATTATCGATAGCTGGTTTATCGGCTGTTTCAAGTTGGATCATTATTGCTCTATCGCAACTTCGCTTTAGAAGTCAGTATATAAAAGGCGGGGGAAAGTTAGAGGACTTAAAGTATAGAACACCACTATACCCGATTGTTCCAATTTTAGCTTTAATTACAAATAGCATCGTTGTTATTAGTTTAGCGTTTATTCCTGAACAAAGAATGGCGTTATACTGTGGTATTCCATTTATCATTTTCTGCTATATATATTATTATATTAGTAAGAAACGGCAGAAACCGATGAAAGTGGAGATGGAAAAAACAAATGAAACTAACAATCAAACACGATGATATAGAAGCAGATTTATTGTATGGTCAATTAGCGATTGGAAAAGAAAACGGTTATTCACCGTTACAATTACTCGTTTCTTCTATCGCAGGGTGTAGTGCAATTGTCTTTCGAACGATTTTAGAAAAGAAACGTATTCCATACGATACGTTTACAATCGAAACTGAAATTGGTAGAAGTGAAGCGTTATCGAAGCCAGTTGAAAGTGTTCATTTGCACTATAAAATTAAAGCGCAAAATATTACAGAAGAGCAGCTGGACAAGGCGCTGCAACTTGCAGTGAAAAATTGTACGATTGTTCAATCTGTAAAAGATAGTATAAAAGTTACGGAAACAATTGAACTAATAAAATGAAACATAAAAACGTGAGAATACGGCTCTCACGTTTTTATGTTTTTAATAAAGGGGGAAATATGATGGAATGTTTAGGGTGTAAATTAGCAGGCGGAGAGGAAATTATATATAAAATATATGAAGATGATTATGTAACTTGCTTTTTAGATCATGCGCCTTTCTACCCAGGACATACTTTAATTGTGCCAAAGCAACATGTTGTAGAAGTAGATGAATTAAATGATGTTGTAGCAAAATCCGTTATGGATGCTTCTAAGCTTATTGCAAAAGCGATTAAGATAGTATATAAACCTGACGGAGTTACAGTTTGTCAAAATGGTGGAGTATTTAACGAGTTAACACATTATCATATGCATGTCGTACCAAGATATAAAGAGCGTTCGTTTGCTGAGTTTTATATGGTACAACCAGCAGAAAAGCAGAATCATAACTTGGAAGAGACAAAGAATTTGTTAAAAGAAGCGATAGAGCAAATACTGCATATTGAAAAGGTGTAAAAGAATTTTTCTTAGAGATACAGTCAGGAAAATTCTAATATTAAAAAGCCCAATTTCTCAGTTACAATAGAGAAATTGGGCTTTTGTTTATTCTATTATTAAATTTTATCTATAAAAAGATTTTGCAGTGTCACAAAGTACAGTGCTCATTCGTTATATAGAGTGAGAGGAGGAATTATATGAAAGTTACAAACAACGATTATGAAAAGATGGAAGAGCTATATGAGTTGTATGAACAAAAAATTTATTATGTAGCTTATTCTATTTTAAATAATATTCAACAGGCTGAAGATGCGGTTCAAGAGACGTTTATTACTCTTTATAAGAACTTGGAAAAGCTCCATAGCTTGGCTACTCAAGAGCTTAAACGCTATATTTTGAGGATCGCGAAAAACAAGGCGATTGATAGTTACCGGAAAAATAAACGACATGAAACATTTTTAGAAGAATATGAAAGAGAATCAATAGAAGCAGTAGATGAAAATATTGAAGAGTGGGAAAAACGTAAAATGTCTGAGGTTCAAATTGATACATTGCTAAAAGAGTTAAATGAATCTAACAGACAGGTGTTTAAGTACAAAGTCTTCTATAACTTAACGTATCAAGAAATTTCAAGTGTAATGGGGATTACGGAGGCTAATGTCCGCAAGCAGTTTGAACGCGCTCGAAAACGAGTCCAAAATATGATAGGAGGTATACAACATGACGAATTCAAAGAACTCCAAAGAAATATATGAACTTGCTGAAAAAATTGCTTTAGATGATTTTGATAAATCCGAAGAACAACATGAATTTTCACATACATATACGCGCAAAAAGAAACTGTTTATGGAGGAAATGAAGCTGAAGGGCGAGCGACCACAGAAAAAGAGTAAAAGACATCGTATGTTAATCGCTGCTGCCTGCTTATTGATTGGTATGCCGACAACCGTTTTTGGTGCAGTAAAAGTCTATAATATGATTGTTCAAAAACAAAATTATGAAGTAAATGTGTCGGTAACAAATAAGGACACGAAAAAGGCTGATAAGTGGTATAAGCTGAAAATTGATAAATTACCAGAAAATATGGAAGCAATTGATGACTCTGCTATGAAATATTCATTTAAAGATAACGACGCAAATGGAGGCTTTTCATTTAGTCTTTGGAGAGTAGGGGAAAATGCGGACTTTCAAACTTTATATTCAAAAAGCTACGAAGAAAAAGAGATAGGTGGCAAGAAAGCAGTAATTGTTCATAAAGAAACTGGAAACAACAATGTAATGTTTGATAGGAAGGTCTTTCTCTTTTTTGAGAAAGAAGGGATTATGTTAGAAAGTTTTATTGGATCAGATATAAATGAAGAACAAATGATAGATGTCTTAGGGAATATTTCACTTGAGCCCACGTCAAAAGAAAAGGCATCACATATATCAAATTATGATAAAAAGTATTTTAGCCAAGCAGATGAACCTAAAAAATCTAAAGTGATTCCTTTGAAAAAAGATAGCAAACGACTATTTCATATAGGGCAAAAGGTTCCAGTAACGATATCTATGGATAACAGCCAAATTGAATATGTGATAGAAAAAGTTGAAGTTTTTGATTCGATTAAAGATTTTAAACAAGAGAACTTTAATGAACTTGGCCTAGGGATATTAAGCAAGAAGAAGGCTTTAGATCAGACGGGAAAACTGCTATCGTACAGACGGGATGTATATAAATTAGGGAATGGTAAAGATTCAATTGATACATTAGTAGATTCGCAATTAGTTAATGTTAAATTTGTCTACTTGACAACAACAGTGAGAAATATTGGTAAACAGGCGACAGAAGAAATCTATATGCATCCATCCATAAAGCAGCTTAAATTTGAAGGGAATGCATGGAAATACGCTAAAGAAGAGGGAATGGATGCAACGCGTATTATGACGGGAGAAGTTGATTATTTAGAGCCTCACGGAGATGGGAAAAGCTTCTACAATATTGGCAGTATCCGACCAGGAGAAACGGTAAAAGTTAACTTAGGTTACTTTGTAGATGAAGATAAACTAGATTCAATCTTTTT
Source organism: Bacillus sp. GMa5/1 (assembly GCF_050172015.1). NCBI lineage: Bacteria > Bacillati > Bacillota > Bacilli > Caryophanales > Bacillaceae > Bacillus > Bacillus sp. GMa5/1. Next base: position 21,991 of record NZ_JBNLYC010000029.1, read on the forward strand.
GGATGCTTTCCATTACAGAGGGAATGGAAGTACTGAAAATATGAATGCGTCATATCGTTGGTGGATTGATATTCGTCAACAGTCAAAACGATAGGAACAAATACACAAAAAGCTGCTTATATTTAGCAGCTTTTTTCGTCTTCATACATATGTAAAACTTCTTTCGCACGCATACGTAAACCATCTATCAATTCTATCGGTTCTAAAACTTTTGCATCTTTTCCGAGTCTATAAAATAAAGGGGTAATAAAATTGATTTCTCCTTTATCAATTGTTGAATGTATATATCCTGTCCCGTTTTCGTTTGTTACAACGAATTCTTCAAGGTAAGGCACGCTTTTACATTGGCGTACGCCTTCTGTTGACAGTAAAACATGTAACTGAGTAGGATTATGTACTACGTGAGAGTTAGAGGCAAACCACTCTTCTAAATTCATGAATGTATCTTCATTTTCTTCCGTTGATAATATAGAAAGAATACGATCGACGCGATACAGTAATGTTTTTTCTACATTAAAATCATAAGCAGGTAAATACCATAAACCATCATGCGCATATACACCGATAGGATGAACGTGTTTTGTTTTGATCCTTGATTTAGATTCGTATTGAAAGTGTAAATTTTTATTTTCAATAGCCGCTGTTAACACTTCGTTTAAAAGTGGTGTCTCAATTGTTCTTTTCGGATTCCAAAAGGCGATATAAGAACGTATTTTGTCAACTTTAGCTTTCGCATCATGTTGTAGGGAGCTATATAGTTTATGTGTAACGGAATTTATTTCTGTGTTAAAAGGCAAGTCTCTGTAGTAGCTTAAAGATTGAAAGGCAAAAAAGATAGAGACTGCTTCTTCTTCGGTAAATAAAATAGGTGGAATTACTCTATTCGTTAATACTTTATATCCTCCGTTGCGACCTTGTTCAGCGTAAATGGGTAATCCCATATCACTTAAATCTAAAATGTATCTATGGACAGTACGAACAGAAATATTAAATTCATCGGCTATTTCTTGAGCTGTAAATGCTTTTTTCGCAGAAGCAAATATAAGAATATCTAATAAGCGTTTAGCTTTTGACAAATGTATCACCTTTTTTCTTTTTAAACATGACATAAATTGTCGTGTTTTATTGTTAGTATATTGTTTACATCATAATGTTATCAAGATGAGGTATAAGGAGGAAAAAATATGTCACGTGAAATAGTTTTATTTATTGCGGCGAGCTTAGATGGATATATTGCGAAAGAAGATGATGATTTACAGTGGTTAATGGAAACCGAAGGAGAGGGAGATAACGGTTATACAGAAATGTACGAAACTATTGATACAATAATTATGGGAAAAAGAACGTATGATTATGTAGTAGAGCATATAGAACCATTCCCGTATTTAGATAAAAAATGTTATGTTTTTTCTAACTCAGAAAAAGGTTCAAACGAACACGTGGAGTTTGTAAATGAAGATGTAGTGGAGTTTACAAAAAGGTTAAAAGCACAAGAAGGATCTAAAATATGGATGGTCGGTGGAGGGAGTCTCTTAAGAGAGTTCTTTAAGAATAATCTAATTGATGAATATGTTGTTACGATTACACCTCACATATTAGGTTCTGGAGTTCCGTTATTTCAAGACAAGAACCCGGAAATTAATTTAACTTTAACGGATACGAAACGTTTTGGGCAATTTGTAAATTTATATTATAAAGTAAAGTGATAAAAAACACGACTATTGATGATAGTCGTGTTTCTTTATGGATGGTAATGAAATTATAAAGCAAGACCCATAATCGACTTCGCTCGTTACAGTAATATTTCCGCCGTGTAGTTCTACAATTTCTTTTACGATAGATAGTCCTAAACCAGTTCCGCCTGTAGCTCGTGTTCTCGCTTTATCAACTCGATAAAAACGATCGAAAATGTGAGGGAGGTCTTCAGGCGGAATACCTTCGCCTTCATCTTCAATTGTAATGAAAATACGTCTATGTTCTTCTGTAACAGAAATGTTTATATGAGAATGTTCTTTTGAATGCCTATAAGCGTTATTTAAAATGTTTATTATAACTTGTTCAAATCGCTGTTCATCTAAGTTTACTACCAGTGTAGGAGGACAAGAGAAAGAAACTTTAATGTACCTTTCTTTATACATAGCGTTAACTTTTTCGGCTATGCGAGTAAAGAAGGTGTGTAAATGTACTTCCTTTACTTGAATAGAAAAGTTATGTTGTTCCATTTGTGCAAGTGAAAATAAATCTTGAACTAAGTTTGTAATGTAATCAGACTCATCTTTTATAATAGATAAATATCGCAAACGTTGCTCAGGAGATGTGGTCTCTTTTAAAGCAATGTCAGCGTAACCTCTTACGTATGTTAACGGTGTTCGTAATTCGTGAGCAACACTTGCTAGAAATTCACTTCGCTCTGTTCTCATATAATGTAAATCATTTGCGAGCGTTTGAATAGATGATGCTAGTTCACCAATTTCATCATTTCGAGTAGTCGTTAATGAAACGGACAAATCGCCTTTACTCATTTTTTCAGTTGCATGTTTCATGTGTAACAATGGTTTTGTTAATAAACGTGATAATAGGAAAATTGTGATGACTGTGAGTAGAAACGTGATGGCGCCAGCAATAATGAATTGTTTCGTTAATCCATTTACCAACTTTTCAATGGATTTTGTTCCAAGAAACATATACACATACCCTTCATGTTTTCCAGCTACTATGATAGGACTAACTGTACATATATAATTAGATGTTTTCCAATGATTTTCTATAATCGCTCCGTTATGGTCTGTTCGAGTCTGCATGCTACTAATGTGATTTTTTATAGTCGTGTTTATTTCGTTAGATTTAGCTAGCACTTCTTTATTTGTATTTGTAATAACGACAGTTGTTTCAGCTTCAGATTCCATTAATGCTACGTGAGAGATGGTTTGCTCATCGTAATATTTTTCAAGTACATCTCGATGACTATTTCCTCGCTTTAATAAAGCTGTCATTTCTTCATTTACTCTAGTGTTTACGAGACTATAATAGAGCAAAATAAAGAGAACACTTTCAATTAAAAGTGTAACAATTAAAAAATAAAATCCGAATTGAATTGAAATTCGTTTCATCGTTTTGCCCCTTACTGTTCAGTATCAACCCATCGATAACCTACTCCATACACGGTTTTTAAATGATGATCAATAGGGAAATTTGCTTTTCGCAATTTATCACGTAAATTACGAATATGCGAATCGACTGTGCGATCTTCTGTATTTGTGTTTAATCCCCAAATTCGTTCGATGAGCTGATCACGGTTTAATACGTAGTTCACATGGCGTAAAAATAATCCGAGTAAAGAAAATTCAATTGGTGTGAGAAGGAGTTCTTCACTATGGACAGAAACGAAGTGTTTTGTTTCATCCCATACAATACCGTGATATTGGATTTGTTTATGTTCATTTGTACGTCTTAAAACGGCTTCAATTCTTGCGAAAAGTTCTTCTTCATGGAAAGGTTTCGTTATGTAATCATCGGCTCCAAGTTTTAATCCTTGAACGACATCTACTGTTTGATCACGAGCTGTAACCATAATAATAGGAATGTTACTAAAAGATCGGATTTTTTTGCACGTTTCCCATCCGTCCATCTTTGGCATCATAATATCGAGTAAAACAAATTTAAAGTTTCGATTTTCTATATGTAAAATAGCTTCTTCTCCTGAAGTCGCACATACGCAGTTATATCCAATTGGGGTAAGATAAAGCGTTAATAATTCAAGCATTCTCGGTTCATCGTCTACGAGCAGTATATCAATCATAGAGAGCCCTCCATATTTATAATCGTTACTTAAAGTGTAATGCAAAATCATGAAGAAATGGTGCAGATTATGATGCGTCTGCATAATTTCTTCAGAATTGCTTGTTATTGTGGAGTTGAAATTACATTTTAGGTAATCATATTGGCTCAAAAATGATTAATACGGAGGCGGTATAGTGAAAAAAATGACCCGAATTTTTGGGATAACAATAATTACAGCAGTTGGTCTTGCTGCATGCGGACAAACGAATACAGACCATAAAAACCATGAATCTACAAAAGAGAAGAAAACAGAGCAAAAGGAAATGAAAATGAATCAGGAGGTAACGGCGCCAAAAGAAATGAACGAAGGTGCATCTAATGATTTATTAACGACAAGTCTAAAAAATGTGACGAGGTTAAATACAAATGACCCCCTAAAAATGGCAGTATTAACTTCGCAAACGATATGGCCAGCAACTCATAAGGAGAACCAGCCAGGTGCTGTTATTTTAGTACCAGCAAGCGAGTGGCAATTAGGTATTGCGAGTGCAGACCTTATTCATCATCCGAATAACGGGCCGATTTTATTTATAGAAAAAGAAAAGATACCGGAAATGACGTTAAAAGAAATAAAACGATTAAATCCAATCGGAACGAAAGACGGAACACAAATTATGGTGATGGGAGATGTAGGTACTAGCGCGCTTGAACAATTAAAAGGTTATAAAGTAAAACAAATAAAAGAAACGGACCCAGCTATATTTGCGAAGGATGTTGATAAGGAGTATGCCGATATAACAGGAAGCTACCCAAATAGTGTTATTATTGGTTCGTCTGCAGAAGAAGGCCGTTTATATACAACACCCGCTGTAAATTGGATTTCTCATATGCCGGAACCACTACTCTATACAGAAAAGAATAAAGTGCCAGAAGCGACAATAGAGGCATTAAAAATGAGAAAAGACAAAGCAAATATATATGTATTAGGGCCAGAAAAAATTGTTTCAAAAGAAGTGGAAAAAGAGCTGAGCAAATACGGGAAAGTAACGCGTATTAGTGGAGAGACTCCAACAGAAAATTCGGTTGCGTTTGCGAAATTTAAAGATGAAAAAACAAAATTTGGCTGGGGATTCACAAAACCTGGTCACGGTTTATCATTTGTTTCAAGCAAAACACCAGATTTAGCAGTTGCTGGGGCACCTTTTTCACATATGGGTAAACACGCACCTGTTGTCTTGTTAGAAGAAGGGAAAGCTTCACAACCAGTGTATGACTTCCTTGCAAGCATTCAGCCGAAGTTTAAAGATAATCCAACACTTGGACCATATAATCATGGCTTCTTATTAGGAAGTACGAGTGATATTTCATTTGAAACACAAGGAATACTAGATGAGAGGTTAGAAATTGTTCAGGAAAGTGGTCAAGGACACGGTGGACATTAATGAAATGAGCAAAGACGCTACTGATATAGCGTCTTTTTCTTTAGGAAACTTTTACATAGTAAAAAATCTTCTACTCGTTATATAATAGCCTTCGTGCAGTCGGCTAGATTTTCTTATGGAGAAAATCAAATGATAAAGGAGTAGAGGAGTGGTATTTTGTTTCAAACGATAAAAAATGATTGGTTTTCTAATGTGAGAGGGGACGTGTTATCAGGAATTGTCGTTGCTTTAGCATTAATTCCTGAAGCGATAGCCTTCTCTGTTATCGCTGGTGTGGATCCGACCGTTGGGTTATACGCAGCCTTTTGTATTGCAGTTACCATTTCATTTGTTGGCGGAAGAACTGGGATGATTTCAGCTGCAACAGGTGCAATGGCATTATTAATGGTGACGCTCGTTAAAGATCATGGTTTCAATCGGAACGTTTGATTGGAACTCTGTAACAACAATTCATAAAGTACCAAAAGGAAACGCATTTGTTATGATCGTAACAGTTGTGATTGTCCTAATTACACATAATTTAGCATTAGGTGTAATTATCGGAACAGTAATTAGTGCGGTTTTATTTGCATTCAATATGGCAAAGATTCACGTGAAACATTTATATATTGAAAATAAGAAAATATATGAAATTCACGGTCAACTTTTTTTTGCATCTACAGCCGACTTTATAAATAATTTTTCATTTAATGAAGATGTAAAAGAAATCGAAATGAACTTTACTCATGCGCACGTATGGGATGATTCGGCAGTGGCATCAATTGATAAAGTTATCATGAAGTATGAACAAAGTGGTGTGAAAGTAACTATAACAGGATTAAATGAACGTAGTTCAAAACTTGTTGCAAATTTAGCTACTTATAATAAAAGAATTGCTAGTTAAAAGCCTCCTTTTTAGGGGGCTTTATTATATAATACGAATAGGATAACGAAAAGGGGATTCAGCATATGTACAAACAAATTATATTAGCATGTGACGGTTCTGAACATGCACTTCGAGCAGCGGAGCATGCAACATATATTGCGAAATGTAGCGAAGAAACAAATGTTGAAGTTGTGTACGTAGTAGATAATAGAACGGCAAAATCAGATATTATACAAGGTCAAACAGATTTAGAAACAATATCGGCTAGTCGAAAAGATAAATTAAAAGAGATTGAAGGTTTATTAAAGAAAGAGAACATTTCTTATACAATTACGATATTACATGGTGATCCTGGAGATACAATTGTTCAATATGTAAATACAGGAGATATAGATCTTGTCATTGCTGGAAGTAGAGGGCTCAATACACTGCAAGAAATGGTGCTTGGAAGTGTAAGTCATAAAATAGCAAAACGAGTGAAATGTCCGGTGATGATTATAAAATGAAATAGAATGTAACGAAGACCTTAGTATAACTGAGGTCTTTTTTTATGTATAAATGACTCTTATTTGTGGAAATACTAGATATATAAGTTGAAAAGATGTTAACTTACAAATTTGTAAGTTAGTTGTTAGAGAAATCGATGTTATGAGATTTTTCCCATTGGTAAAATAAAAGTATCAAAGGGGAGATAGGGAGGATGGAAGTAATGAAATCATTTCAAAATTTGTCATATAGTCAAGGGGTAAGCTTAATTTGTCTAGGGGGATTTGCTGCATCTGTTACGTTAGCTGTTTTAATAAAGGTGTTTCATCAAATCTTTTAATTTTATAGTAGGGAAGGAATTGGTTGTTATCATTAGTAGGAACAGCAATGAAAATAAAAAATAGCTCTTAGCATGTATGTAAATGCTAAGAGCTATTTTTATGCTTGTTATATGTTATTTAAGCTTGCTTTTGTTTTACTGACCCTGTATTTAAAGTAAGAGCAAGGAAGAACATTGCAAGTACGCAAGATGCAAGTAATAAGATGAATCCGCCATCCCATCCGAATGCATCTACGATAAAGCCCATAGCTGCACTAGCGAAAGCAGCTCCGCCTAAGTAACCGAAGAATCCAGTTAAGCCTGCTGCAGTTCCAGCAGCTTTCTTTGGTGCTAAGTCTAGAGCGTGTAGACCAATTAACATAACCGGTCCGTAAATTAAAAATCCAATTGCGACAAGTGCGATACTATCAACCATTGGATTACCAGGAGGGTTTAACCAGTAAACAAGAACTGCGATAAATACACCGACCATAAATAGAATACCAGCAGGTGCACGACGTCCTTTAAATAGTTTATCACTCATCCATCCGCAAAGAAGTGTACCTGGAATACCAGCCCATTCATATAGAGCGTAAGCAGTACGTGAGCTACTATGAGTAAAGCTTTTTTCTTCTACTAAATAAGTAGGAGCCCAGTCTACAACGCCGTAACGTACGAAATATACGAAAACGTTCGCAATAGCGATGTACCATAAAAACTTATTGTTTAATACGTATTTAAATAAAATTTCCTTTACTGAAAGCTCGCGTTCGCGGTCTTTTACTTTTTCATCTGGTGGATATTCTCCAGTATGTTCTTCAATAGAAGGTAGTCCACAAGATTGAGGCGTATCTTTCATCGTAATTAATACATAAATACCAACTAAAATTGAAAGAATACCTGGGAAGTAAAAAATACTTTTCCAGTCATCTGCGAAGAAGTATAAGCCTAATGTTACAAGTGAAGGCATAAGCGCTCCGCCAACATTATGAGCGACGTTCCAAATAGACATTTTTGTACCACGTTCGCTAATAGAGAACCAGTGAACCATCGTACGACCACAAGGAGGCCATCCCATACCTTGTACCCATCCATTTAAAAACTGAAGTACAAACATAAGTATAATGCTCGTTGTAATGAAAGAAAATGAGCCGAAAATAATATTAATGATACCTGATAAAAATAGCCCAGCTGCTAAAAAGTAGCGAGGATTACAACGATCGGATACGATACCCATAAGAAATTTACTTAATCCGTAAGCGATAGAAACTGCTGAAAGGATAACCCCAAGTTCCCCTTTACTAAAGCCTTGCTCGATTAAGTATGGCATTGCTAGTGAAAAGTTTTTTCGAACAAAGTAGTAACCTGCATAACCGATGAAGATACCTAAGAATACTTGTAAACGTAATTTACGGTATTCGCTATCAACGCGATCAGCTGGTAAGCGTTCCGCGTGGGGCGCAGGTTTAAATAATTGTGTGAAAAACATAAAATGAAAATCCTCCCCTAATTAATTCGAAGCGTTTTAAGACAGAGAACATAAAAAGGCCATGAAATATAAAAAAGTTTCCTTTTTTATGATTCATAGCCGTGTACTCCGTTTCTCCGTGACTGTCAATATTAACTTCGTCGAAAATTATACAACTTTGTGACAAAAATGTAAACGTTTTTATGAATAAAAGTATTGACGGATTTTGTTCGCGGGATTAATATTTAAATACATTAAATATTTTATTGTTTAAATAAGAGGTGGATAACATGCCAAATGATATGACGCATATCGATAAAATTCAAGCTCTTGCCTTTTCGATTGGAAAGAAAATGCAGACGGAGTTATTAGAACAAATGCAAGCGACAGGACTTACACCACCGCAGTTTTATATTTTAAAGATTTTAGATCATTATGGGGCTTCAAGAGCGACAACATTAGCGAAAAAGATGTATGTGAAGCCTAGCGCGATTACAGTGATGATTGATCGTCTAATCGATCAAGAACTTGTAGAACGCTATCACGACAAAGATGACCGTCGCGTTGTCATCATCGAGTTAACGAAAAAGGGGAAAGCTAGAGTAGAAGAGGCAATGACAGCTCGTAACGAGCATATTGCAAAATACTTTTCACATTTAGAGTTGCAAGAAAGAGAAGATTTATTACGTCTCTTTGAGAAGTTAGAAACCATTATTTGCGGGACACAAGAGAAAAAAGAGAATAACTAAGAGGAATTGAGGAGATTACATGGAGCAACAAGAAAATCAAAATAGAAAGTTGTTGTTAATCGGTTTAGTAATCGCGATGCTATTTGCTGCATTAGATGGAACAATTGTTGGTACAGCAATGCCACGTATCGTCGGTGACCTAGGCGGATTAAGTTTAATGACATGGTTAACGACAGCTTATATGTTAACATCAACGACAGTTGTACCAATTGCAGGTAAATTAGCGGATTTACTTGGTCGTCGTAACGTATATATAACAGGGCTAGTTATTTTCATGATTGGTTCGGCGTTATGTGGTATGGCAAATGGTATGACAGAATTAATTATTTTCCGTGGGATTCAAGGTCTTGGTGGCGGTATTATGATGCCAATGGCTATGATTATTATTGGAGATATGTTCACGGGAAAAGAACGTGCGAAATGGCAAGGTATTTTTGGTGCGTTATACGGTCTTGCTTCTGTAATTGGACCACAAGTTGGTGGTTGGATTGTAGATGCAGTGAACTGGAGATGGGTATTCTACATTAATTTACCGGTTGGTATTTTAGCGACAATCTTTATTGCAATGGGATTAAAATCGCATAAACAAACAGGACCAATTAAAATCGATATCGCTGGAATCTTTACGATGATTCTCGGTGTTGTAAGTTTATTACTTGCGCTAACGTTTGGCGGAAAAGATTATGCATGGGATTCTTGGCAAATTATCGGTTTATTTGCACTAGCTGTAATTGGTATCGTTAGCTTTGTTATCGTTGAAACGAAAGCTGAAGAGCCAATTTTACCAATGCATTTCTTTAAAAATCGCACATTTACAATACTGAATGCGATTGGATTCTTTATGAGTATTGGAATGTTCGGCGCGATTATGTTCGTACCATTCTTCATGCAAGGTATTGTAGGAGTAAGTGCTGCTGAATCAGGAACAATTATGACTCCAATGATGATTACAATGATTGTGATGAGTATTATCGGTGGGCAACTTGTATTAAAAGTTGGTGTAAAACCACAAATTATCGCAGGTATGCTTATTATGGCCGGTGGTTTCTGGTTATTAACAACGATGGATATGCACACAACGAAGCTTACAGCTACTTCTTATATGATGGTTATCGGTTTAGGAATGGGTCTTGTAATGCCGACATTAACATTAGCGTTACAAGAAAGCTTCCCGAAAAAAGACCTTGGTGTTGTAACATCATCAAGTCAGTTCTTCCGACAAATCGGTGGTACATTTGGTATTACAATTTTAGGATCAATTATGAATAACACTTCAGGTGCGACATTAACAAAGAATTTAGTACCTGTATTAGATACATTCCCGAAAGAAGCGGGACAAATGGTAACGAAATTTAAAGATATGATTCACACAGATCCACAAGGTTTATATTCAATGCTATTTAGCCCAGAGGCATTAAAACAAATGCCAGAAGCGTTCGCTAACAGTATTGTACCTATTTTGAAAAACTCTTTAGTAGACTCGCTTCATACTGTATTCTTAACAGGATTAGTATTTATCGTAGTAGGTGCCATCTTTACGATTTTCTTACAAAAAATTAAATTGTCAGATCGTAAAAAAGATGCTAAAGAGCCTGCTGTAGAAGAAAAAGAAAAAACTGTATCATACTCGTAATGAAGAAGCATCGCCTTATGGCGGTGCTTTTTTGAGTATAACCTTAAAAGCTTTTTAGTGAGAAATGATTGACGTATTTTTAGAAATACGTTATATTATTTTCTGTAAACGGTTACATGAAATGAGGAGAAAAGAGAATGAGTACGATCAAAGACGTTGCGAAATTAGCAGGAGTATCTGTTGCGACCGTTTCCAGAGTTCTAAATAAAAATGGATATGTTCACGAAGATACATTAAAAAAGGTAGAACGTGCAATTGAGATGTTAGATTATAAGCCTAGTACAGTAGCGCGTTCACTGTATAATAAAAAGTCTCGTTTAATTGGCTTAGTTGTTCCAAATATCGTGAATCCATTCTTTCCGGAAGTTGCACGTGCCGTAGAAGATGTAGCACATAAACAAGGTTACACAGTTGTCCTTTGTAACTCTGATGAAAGTTTAGAAAAAGAGAAACAATATATTGATGTACTTAGACAAAATAATGTAGATGGATTTATTGTAGCAACGAATCCACAAAATAGTGTTAATTACATGAATTTATCTGTTCCAGTTGTTGCGATTGACCGTATGTTTAATGAGCGTATTCCTACTGTATATGCAGATAACTATGCAGGAAGTCAGGCTGCGACAAAGTTGTTACTAGATAAAGGATGTAAACATATTGCACATATTCGCGGTCCACGTGATGTGAGTACTGCAAATGAACGTTTTGAAGGTTTTGTAGACGTTATTACGCAAAATAATCTTTCGTATATGATTGCAGAGAGTACGTTTGATCCAGCAAATAGTGAGCGTGTAGCGATGGAATTATTAGAAGAATACCCGCATATTGATGGTATTGTTGCTGGGAATGATTTAATTGCGATTGGTATTGTAAAGGCTGCACTTCAAAAGGGGATTGTCATTCCAGATGATTTACAAATTATCGGATTTGATGGAATTTCTTTAACGGAAATGATGTATCCATCTATTACAACAGTTGCACAACCAATATATGAAATGGGGAAAATTGCAACAGAGTTGTTGTTAGAGCAAATGGAAGGAAATACATTAGAAGAGAAACACTATCGTTTGCCGATCGAAATTATAGAACGAAATACAACGAAGTAAGGAGATGAAACAGATGCCAAATATTGCAGTAGTAGGAAGCATTTCAATGGATTTAGTGGCTGTTTCAAAAAAACGGCCGAAAGCAGGAGAAACAGTAATTGGTGAAGCGTTTCATACAATTCCAGGAGGGAAAGGAGCAAACCAAGCAGTTGCTGCAGCTAGATTAGGAGCAAATGTAGCAATGGTTGGAGCGGTAGGAAATGATGATTATGGAACAGTAGTTAGAAAAAATCTAGAGAACGAACGCATTTTTATCGATTATGTGGTACCGGTTACAGATAGAACGACAGGAATCGCTCATATCGTTTTAGCAGAAGAAGATAACAGTATTGTTGTCGTACAAGGGGCGAATGCTCTTGTAAATAAGTCAGTTGTAGATCGCTCCAAAGACCTTCTTGTAAAAGCGGATATGGTTGTTCTTCAACTAGAAATTCCACTTGAAACAGTAAAATATGTATTGGCTATTTGTGAGGAACATAATATTCCTGTTATGTTGAATCCAGCGCCAGCACAAGTTTTATCAGAAGAAATTTTAGAAAAAGCGACTTATATTACGCCAAATGAACATGAGTGCCGCATCGTATTAGATGATTTTACATCACCAATTGAAGATTTATTGGCGAAGTATCCAAATAAACTATTGATCACAGAAGGTTCTAACGGTGTTCGTTTCCATAATGGCACGGAGATTGTACATGTTCCTAGCATTGCTGTTGATGTAGTGGATACAACTGGAGCTGGTGATACATTTAATGGTGCGTTAGCAGTTGCACTTTCTGAAGGAGAGACACTTCAAAAAGCAATTCGTTTCGCGAATATTGCCGGTGGTCTTTCTGTAACGAAACTTGGGGCGCAAGGCGGCATGCCAACGAGAGATAAAGTACGTGAAGTGCAGGTGATTGTTGGATGAAGAAACACGGCGTATTAAACAGTGAGATTGCATCAATCCTTGCTTTACTTGGGCATACGGATACGATTGTAATTGCTGATTGCGGTTTACCAATTCCTGACGGAGTAAAAAGAATTGATTTAGCTGTTGAAATTGGAAAACCTAGCTTTTTAGATGTATTGCAAGTGGTAGCTGATGATATGGCAATCGAAAAAGTGACGTTAGCAGAAGAAGTCATTATAAATAATGCGGAAGTAAATAAAGAAATAGAGCAGAAATTAATAGAGCCAGCATTTGAGTATGTATCTCATGAGCAATTTAAAGAGCATACAAAGAAAGCGAAGGCGATTATTCGTACAGGCGAGGCTACGCCTTATGCAAATGTAATTTTACATGCAGGCGTGATTTTTTAATAAAGGGAAGTGATGGGAATGCATATTGAAATGAAAAACATTTCAAAGGCGTTCAATGGAAATCCTGTTTTGAAGAATGCACAGTTTATGATTGAAACAGGAGAAGTCCATGCATTGATGGGGGAAAATGGAGCGGGTAAATCAACGCTCATGAAGATTTTAACAGGTGTATACAAAAAAGATGGTGGGACAATCACAATTGATGGGCAAGAGCGCACCTTTAAAAATGCGAAAGAAGCTGAAGAGTACGGCATCGCATTTATACATCAAGAACTAAACATATTGCCGAATTTAACAGTAGCTGAAAATATGTTTCTCGGTAAAGAGTTAATGTATGGGAAAACAGGTATTTTACGCACTCGACAAATGAATGCGATTGCGCAGCAGCAACTAGCGGAGTTAGGGTTGTATGTAAGAGGCGCTATGTTAGCAGAGGAATTATCGGTTGGACAACAGCAAATTATCGAAATTGCGAAAGCATTAATGACAAACGCGAGCGTTATTATTATGGATGAACCTACTGCGGCACTGACGGATCGTGAAATTGAAACGCTCTTTACAGTAATCAATAAGTTACGTAAAGAAGGTGTTTCATTCGTGTACATTTCGCATCGTATGGAAGAGATTTTCTCAATATGTGATGCTATTACGATTTTGCGTGATGGAGAATACGTCGGAAAGAGATTAATTCCAGAAACATCATTTGATGAAGTAGTGAGTATGATGGTGGGGCGCAGCATTGGTGAACGTTACCCAGAGCGAAATAGTCAAATTGGTGATGTCATTTTTGAAATGCGTAACGGAACGAAGAAAGGGAAATTTGAAAATGTTTCGTTTCAAGTGAGGAAAGGTGAAATCCTTGGTGTAGCTGGTTTGATGGGGGCTGGTCGCACTGATATTATGAAAGCGATATTTGGTTATGAACCTTTAGACTCTGGACAAATTTTTATAAATGGACAAGAAGTAAAGATTGATAGTCCAATAGATGCAATTAGACAAAGAATTGCTTTCATTACAGAAGATAGAAAGTCTGAAGGATTAGTGTTAGATTTTTCAATTCGAGAAAATTTAGCTTTACCGAATTTAGAAAGTCTTTCAAAGGGAAGTATTCTAAGCAACGAGCTAGAACAACAGTTTACAGAGGATATGATGAAGCTTCTTAATGTGAAAGCATCTAGCGGAGAGCAGGCAGTGAAATCTCTTTCTGGTGGAAATCAGCAAAAGATTGTAATCGCAAAATGGCTAGGCATTCATCCGCAATTACTCATTTTAGATGAGCCAACAAGAGGTGTTGATGTTGGAGCGAAAAAAGAAATTTACTCTATTATGAATAAGCTTACAGAGCAAGGCGATGCCGTTATTATGGTATCATCTGAGCTTCCGGAAGTTTTAGGGATGAGTGATCGAGTTCTTGTTATTCATGAAGGAAAAGTCGGCGGAATTTTAGGGAAAGATGAGGCATCACAAGAGTCTATTATGGCACTAGCTACAGGGGGAGAGTAAGGATGGCTAAGAAGGGGAATGTATTACAACAACTCGGTTCTTTAATCGGTTTAGTATTAATTATCGTAGTAATTACAGCTTTAAATCCAGCGTTCATTGAAATTCCAAATTTATTTAATATACTGCGTCAAGTATCGATTAATGCGCTTATTGCATTCGGAATGACCTTCGTAATTTTAACAGGGGGTATTGACTTATCGGTAGGTTCTATTTTAGCATTATCAAGTGCACTTGTTGCTGGAATGATGGCAAGTGGCATGGATCCGTTCCTTGCAATGGCAGTTGGATTATTAGCAGGTCTTGTAATGGGAATTGTAAACGGTATCATCATTGCGAAAGGAAAAGTAGCTCCATTTATTGCAACTTTGGCAACAATGACTATTTTTCGTGGGTTGACGCTTGTTTATATGGACGGACGTCCGATCACTGGTCTTGGTGATCATTTAATGTTCCAAATGTTTGGCCGCGGTTATTTTCTTGGTATTCCGGTACCAGCTGTTACAATGATGATCGCTTTCGCAGTACTGTACTTCATTTTGAAGAAAACGACATTTGGTCGCCGTACATTTGCAATTGGTGGAAATGAAGAAGCAGCAGCACTATCAGGTATTAATGTTACGAGAATTAAAGTAATGATTTACGGTCTTTCCGGAATTTTGGCAGCGCTTGCAGGTATTGTCTTAACATCACGATTAGATTCTGCACAGCCGACTGCAGGTACTTCTTATGAATTAGATGCAATTGCAGCAGTTGTATTAGGTGGAACAAGTCTTTCTGGGGGAAGAGGATGGATTGTTGGTACATTCATTGGTGTACTTATTATCGGTGTACTAAATAACGGTTTAAATTTATTAGGTGTATCTTCTTTCTTCCAACAAGTTGTAAAAGGACTTGTAATCTTACTAGCTGTATTAATTGATCGCAGAAAAGAAGCGTAATGGAGGGACAGTTCATGAAGAAATGGTTACTTATACTCGTTGCATGTATTATGGTCATTACTGCTGGTTGTTCAATGGAACCGCCAGAATGGGCAAAGGATTCTAGCGATAAAGGTCGAAATAAAACTATTAAAGTTGGATTCTCTGTTTCAACTTTAAATAATCCCTTTTTTGTAACTTTGAAAAAGGGTGCAGAAAAGAAAGCGAAAGATAGTGGCATCGAATTAATTGCTGTTGATGCACAAAATGATGCAGCAAAGCAAACGAACGATGTTGAAGATTTAATTCAAAAGGGTGTCGATGTAGTTGTTATTAATCCGACCGATTCAGATGCTGTTGCTTCAGCAGTAAGTGCGGCAAATGCAGCAAATGTTCCTGTTATTACAGTAGACCGCGTTGCGAATTCAGGTAAGGTTGTTTCTCACATTGCTTCTAACAATATCGAAGGTGGTCAAATGGCTAGTGATTACATTCGGGAATTAGTTGGCGAAGGAGCAAACGTTGCTGAGTTAGAAGGAATCCCTGGATCTTCCGCTGCTCGTGAACGTGGGAAAGGATTCCATAACGTAGCCGATAAGTCTTTAAAAGTAGTTGCAAAACAAGCGGCTGATTTTGATAGAGCGAAAGGATTATCTGTTATGGAAAACATTTTGCAAGCAAATGGTGATATTAAAGCCGTGTTTGCGCATAACGATGAGATGGCATTAGGTGCACTTGAAGCATTGAAGTCTGCTGGAAAAACAGATGTAGTCGTTGTTGGATTTGATGCAACAGACGATGCTGTGAAAGCGGTTAACGATGGGCGTATGGCTGCAACAGTTGCTCAAAAACCGGAATTAATCGGGGAGAAGGCGATGCAAACAGCAAAAGAGATAACACAAGGTAAAAAAGTGGACAAATCTATTCCGATTGAATTAGAGCTTATTAAGAAAAATAAATAAATATAAAATGAAAATTAGGAAGGAAGAACAACAAATGAAATTCTTTATTGATACAGCAAACGTTAACGAAATTAAAGAGGCAAATGAATTAGGTGTATTAGCTGGAGTAACGACAAATCCATCACTTGTAGCAAAAGAAGGCGTAGATTTCCACGAACGCATTCGTGAAATTTGCAACGTTGTAGAAGGACCTGTAAGTGCAGAAGTAATTAGCTTAGAAGCTGATAAGATGATTGAAGAAGGAAAAGAACTAGCGAAGATTGCTCCAAACGTTGTAGTAAAAGTTCCAATGACAACAGAAGGTTTAAAAGCAGTAAAAGCGTTCTCTGATTTAGGAATTCGTACAAACGTTACATTAGTGTTCTCAGCAGTTCAAGCATTACTTGCAGCTCGTGCTGGTGCAACATACGTTTCACCATTCTTAGGTCGCTTAGACGATATCGGTCATAACGGTATGGACTTAATTCGTCAAATCGCAGAAATCTTTGCAATTCATGGCATCGAAACAGAAATCATTGCAGCATCTGTACGTCACAGTGTTCACGTAACTGACGCAGCATTAAACGGTGCACATATTGCAACAATCCCAGCAAACGTAATTGCTTCATTAGTGAAGCACCCATTAACAGATCAAGGAATTGAGAAATTCTTAGCTGATTGGGAAAAAACACAAGAGAAATAATAGAAAAGCAAGAATCCTAGTTTAATTGACTAGGATTCTTTTTTTTATTTAAAAGAATTTTCATGCAATTTTGCATATTGTCTTTTAAATTTGTTATATAAGATATTTAATATATATCACATAACTCTTTATTTTTCATATTTCGACATAAAGTGAAACTTTAATCAGTGGGGGCTTTGTTCATCCCCCCACTGATTATTAATTGAACCAAGGGATAAAAAGATAGAGGGTCTGACCAGAAAACTGGAGGGCATGATTCTATAACAAAAAGCTTAATGTTTATAGAATTATGTCTTTTTATATAGGGAGGGTAGTAAACAGAGATTTTGACAAAAATGCACCAATTTATCTGAATTTTAAGTTTTATAAAAGGGGAGAAATGGAATGAGAAGAAAAGCACCATTTAAAGTGTTGTCATCATTAGCAATTGCGGCAATTATCGGATGTACATCTGTAATGAGTGCTCCGTTAGCATATGCAGAAACGGCAGCAAAAAAGAAAGATAATGTATCTACAACACCAATTGATTACAATTTAATTCAAGAAGATCGTTTAGCGGAAGCACTGAAAGAAAGAGGAACAATTAATCCATCATCTTCTAAAGAAGAGACGAAAAAAGCTGTTGAGCAATATATTGAAAAGAAACAAGGAGATCAGGCGAATAAAGAAATTCTTCCAGATGCTCACTCACAAGAAACGTCTGATTTCACAAAAAAAGTAAAAGAGAAAAAGATGGAAGAAAAGGAAAATGTAAAAAAGGCTGAAAAAAATGTTAGCCTTGAGCAAAAGCCAGAACCAAATAAAAATCAATTGAATGGGCAAGTTCCAACTTCAAAAGCAAAGCAAGCTCCATATAAGGGATCTGTTCGATCGGATAAAGTATTAGTGCTACTCGTTGAATTTAGTGATTATAAACATAATAATATTGATCAAACACCAGGTTATATGTATTCGAAAGACTTTAGTAGAGAACATTATCAAAAGATGTTGTTCGGTAATGAGCCTTATACTTTATTTGATGGTTCAAAAGTAAAAACGTTTAAACAATACTATGAAGAGCAGTCTGGTGGTAGTTATACGACAGATGGATATGTAACGGAGTGGCTAACTGTTCCAGGAAAAGCATCTGATTATGGAGCTGATGGTAGCAGTGGTCACGATAATAAAGGTCCGAAAGGTGCACGTGATTTAGTGAAAGAAGCTTTGCATGCAGCTGCTGAGAAAGGACTAGATTTATCCCAGTTTGATCAATTTGATAGATATGATACAAACGGGGACGGGAATCAAAATGAACCTGACGGTGTAATTGATCATTTAATGGTAATCCATGCTGGTGTTGGTCAAGAAGCTGGTGGCGGTAAATTAGGTGATGATGCGATCTGGTCACATCGTTCAAAATTAGCAGTAGATCCAGTAGCGATTGAAGGTACGAAATCAAAGGTAGATTACTTTGGTGGTAAAGTAGCAGCACATGATTACACAATTGAACCAGAAGATGGAGCTGTAGGTGTGTTTGCACATGAATTTGGACATGATCTTGGATTACCAGATGAATATGACACGAAATATACTGGAAATGGTTCACCAGTCGAAGCTTGGTCATTAATGAGTGGAGGTAGTTGGACAGGGAAAATCGCAGGAACAGAGCCGACTAGTTTTTCACCACAAAATAAAGACTTCTTACAAAAGAATATGGGTGGCAACTGGGCAAAAATATTAGAAGTAGATTACGATAAAATTAAGAGTGGTGTGGGAGTTCCTACCTATATTGATCAAAGTGTTACGAAATCAAATCGTCCAGGCGTTGTACGTGTTAACTTACCAGGTAAAAGTGTTGAAACGATTAAACCGGAGTTTGGAAAGCATGCATATTATAGTACAAGAGGCGATGATATGCATACAACGTTAGAGACACCATTCTTTGATTTAACAAAGGGAACAAATGCAAAATTCGATTATAAAGCAAATTATGAGTTAGAAGCAGAGTGCGATTTCGTCGAAGTACATGCAGTAACAGAAGATGGAACGAAGACGTTAATTGATAGACTTGGAGAAAAAGTAGTCCAAGGAGATAAAGATACAACAGATGGGAAATGGATTGATAAATCATATGATTTAAGTCAATTTAAAGGCAAAAAAGTGAAACTACAATTCGACTATATTACAGATCCGGCTGTAACATATAAAGGTTTTGCGATGGATAATGTAAATGTAACTGTTGATGGACAAGTTGTATTTTCTGATGATGCAGAAGGACAGTCTAAAATGAATTTAAATGGTTTTGTTGTTTCTGATGGGACAGAGAAGAAAGCTCATTACTACTACTTAGAATGGAGAAACTATGCGGGATCAGATAATGGATTAAAAGCAGGAAAAGGTCCAGTGTATAATACAGGTCTTGTCGTTTGGTATGCAGATGATAGTTTTAAAGATAACTGGGTTGGGATGCATCCAGGTGAAGGATTCCTTGGTGTTGTTGACTCTCATCCAGAAGCGCTAGTTGGTAATTTAAACGGGAAACCAGCATACGGTAATACGGGCATGCAAATTGCAGATGCTGCATTTTCATTTGATAAAACACCAGCATGGAGTGTAAATTCATTAACACGTGGTCAGTTTAATTATTCTGGATTACAAGGTGTTACAACTTTTGATGATTCAAAAGTATATAGTAACAAGCAAATTGCAGACGCAGGAAGAAAAGTTCCAAACCTTGGACTTAAATTCCAAGTTGTTGGACAGGCAGAAGATAAATCGGCAGGTGCTGTTTGGATTAAACGTTAATAACATAAAAGCACATTCTTCATATGAAGAGTGTGCTTTTTAATTTGTACAGTAAGTTATTATTTTAGTTTATGTAATACAAGTTTTTATTCATGTGTAGTGTATCAAATTATGTGGGGAAAGGAAATATTTCCGAGGAAATTGTCGAAGTATCGTCAGTATTTATAAACTTTCTGTTTAAAAGAAGAGATGTATTATTGCTTTTACGGCTCAATTTATTTACATTGTTATTTGGTTATACACAAAAGTAATATATTCGGCAGTAAAAGAGCGCTATTGGATAGTGTTCTTTTTGTAGATAGAAAGGAGTTGAGTTAAATGAAAGAAATAATTGAATGTCCACAGTGTGAAGGAGAGATTACTGTGCAACATATTATTGATCTCCCGCATCCTTTTTCATTCAGATGTCCACACTGCAAGGTGAGGTTAAAAGAAATGAGAATCACACCGTGCTTAATATTAGCAGCAATTTGTATCATTCCACTGTTTATTATAATTGGAGAGAGTATTAAGGAATTACTAGTAAAATATTT
>NZ_JBNLYC010000030.1:0-42482 GCF_050172015.1 Bacillus sp. GMa5/1
TAGTTGTATAGAAAACTATGTAAAAAGTTTACATAATAAAATTATAGTGATCTGTTAAATTTCTACGCTAATACGCAAAAAAACACTCGTTGCCTTTAATCGACAATCGAGTGCTTTAAGTTCATCTATTTTTAAGTAGCATAAATTTATAAATTTTGTAGTAACAGTATGACACCATTTATATGTCGTGACAACGACTATGTTAACACTTACGAGTTTGTATGAGTTCGTTAGTTTAATATACATTCCATGTGTTTATATTCGTGAACCAGTAAAATGTCATCTCGCCTAAGCTCGTATTTCGTTTTCTATTCTATCATTGCACACCACAGTACTCCATGATGGTACAATCATCATGGAGTATCAATTTTCAAACACCCTATTATTTTTTCTATCCACTTCACATAAACTTTATTTTTTTAATCATGTAATTTATTTAAAAAATCAGTAAATGTATCTGCAATGTAAAATACATTCTCTCTTGCACGTTCTTCCACTTGTTCTTCTGTTAATCCTTCTTCTCGCATCAACATTTCTTTTTCACCAGCATTTTCATATTCCCAAAATACCACAACAGGGTTATTTTTGTCATTTTTATAGTCAAAACATATTAAATTTCCCGCTGGGTCAAAAGCAAAAGGAACTAATTCTGCTGGTAGTGTATCCTTGTAATCATCAAATACTTCTATAATATTTTCATCATCTTCCATATCGTAACTTAATAACGTTCCAAAAACCTTTCTTTTCCCTTCAACTTCAAACACCTCTGGACTAACATGCGCTCCATTATTATTCATCACACATTCTATATAATCTAAAGGAAAATTAATGTTCAATTCCTGTTCAACATTCTTTACATCTTCTCGTATAATAGGTTCATCTGGTGATCTCCATTGTACCTTACTCATCCGATTCCATCCCCCATAATGCATTTCCACCTAAATGGTTAACTTTATGCGTTTTAGACACTACTAACTGCATTTTATCCGGTACTTGATGATCCATGTCTATCTAATAAAAAAGCACTCATTGCCTTTAGTCGGCAATCAAGCACTCTAAATTCAAATAATATTTTCTAAGAGTTTAATTTATTGATTATATAAGACATACACGGAACCAATAGCAATTTTTCAACAATATTATTTTGAATTAATAATTGTATTAAACGGTTCTTAATTCAAATACCCTCTATTTTAAGCCCTAAAATCAGTTAATCAGTACTAGATATTTTCAATATATCCCCTAATTCGCCTAACAGTTCTATGTTTTTTAAAGCCAACTCAACAGGTATGTCTTTCATTAACACGAATGGTAATTGTTTTGATCCTTTTAATAAGTCAAACAATCCCTTTTTGATAATAAATACCTCTTGTATTTTCTTTAAATCCATAGCCCCTCCTACTGGTGGACTTACCAATATAAGATTACACAGTTTTTCCTTAAACACTTCCTGTTCTTCGTCCACACAGTCAATACCTATCGCTCCGTCATTTATCCACTGTATAAAATTCTCACTTACTGTGGTTGCATAATTCGGATACATAATCCCCGAATCAACTTGTACTAACTCTGTTGCGTTTTCATTTGCAGTCATTAACAGTATTTTGCCTCCACCATTACTTCCTACAGCAACATAACCCTTTGCATATTCATGGACTTCATATATTTTATTCCTTTCATCTATTATATCCACTCCAAATATAACGACTCCATTATCGGATACAAAGCCATTTGTATGCTTTAGTAATTGTTTATAAACATTAGGGAGTATTAATCCCATTTCCTCTTCAATTTTTTTAATTTCATTTTCATCAACTGAAGAATATAATTCGTAAGTTGACAATTTTTCAACATTTATCATTTAAATCCTCCTAATCCATCAAAATATCTATATGCTTCTCACATTACTTTTTTTGCTACTTTAAAATCTACATCCACTTCAATCATTTCTTTATAGCTAATATTAAATTCGTATATTATACCCGTACTAAAACCTTCATTCCTTCTTCTAGCTCTTTGAAGAACGAATATTATAGCATGTGGTTCACCAGAGGTAGATTTGAGTAATATTGATGGTGCTTGTCGACTGCTATAATTATTACCGCTTGTTTTAAGCCCATATCTTAGCCCATTCATCTTGTATTGCGTAATGCGCTTGTACCAATCCATCATTTTTTGTATTCCGAAAACCTAGAGCACGATTCTTATTTGGACTCATTTTTTTATACAAGTCAACATCTTCAACAATATAACCTCCATTTTTAAGTTGACTCCTAGTGGACCTTTGCGGAAATGTAATACCAGCCCTTTCATTAATATCAGCATGGGGCTGTTCAGAAGTTAATTCATCATATTTCCCTCTCAAATATTCTAATCTGGGGTCTCCCCCCACCACTCTCCATATTCGAGATCCTACTCTGAATACTCGCCTTTGAGGCATCATGGGCTTCTTGGAATTTCCCGCTATAGTTCGTTCCAGTTCTAACGACACTTCCATCTGGCAGTATTTCTACACCTTTAACGAATGGGGTTACGGAGTCCGCACCTTTTGCTAGTTTAATTTCAATTATATAATACTAGGAATTTATGTTAGCCTTAATTCATAAAAAATTACTTTTTATAAATTTAATCCAAGTTTCTCGTTACCACATTTCTATATTATAACATTAACTCAATCGTATCTTTTAAAGCTTCATTTACATTAATAGCCTTTTAAATAAAAAAACTGAAAGAGGATTAATCCACCTTCCAGTTTCTTCTTTCATTATTCTATCGGCCCCATAAATTGAGTAATTAAATAAACATGCTCGATAAGTTTGACTTTTTGTAAATTTTCTACTTTTTCTGGTCCACCTAGTGCAAGTAAAGGTGTGTAACCAAAACATTCATCAATTTCAAGCTTTCCGTATTTATTTAATGCCTCCTGATAATGCTTCCAATCCAATGCTTTCTCTAAAAAATAATCATCTTTCGTATTTTTAAAGAAAAACTTAAATTTTCCAGCTACTACATCTACCGTACCTTTTCGATACTTAAGTAATAATAAATAGTTATTTTCCCACACAAGAATATCTCCCATACCTGTTGTAAAAATTGGGATAGCTTCTTCATAACGAATATAACTTTCCTTTAATATATCTAAATATTTTTCTGGGTTTATTGCTCTTAAGTATCCATTTAACATACTCCCAAACCCATAGCATTTCCATAAATCTATTATTTGATCTGGAACTTTCCCTGTATACTTTTCAATAACCTCTGTTGATGGTTTTTCGAAAGATATAAAATCATTTATATTTTCCATAGTATCCCCCTACTCCGATTTCAATCTAACATTAAGATATGTCAATTTTTTTTCTTCCTCTGATAAGGTGTCAGCAACTCGTCTAATTTCCTTATCCACATTACCAATCCTGCTTTTCCACTGCGAACCTATTGATGAATTAATTCTAGAATCACCCATGCCAGTTATTTTTAATGGATTTCCACCCGCAATTTGATCTGGGTCATGTAATGCAGCTTTATCCTTTATCCACTTTAAAGCTTGCTCTTCTGCTTCCCTAAATGAAAAACCTTCTTCCATAAATTCATCAATTTTATCTTGCACAGCTTGTTTTCGTGTTAATCTTTGAGCTGAATTTGCTTGTTTTGATCTCCCATATTTTAAAAATTGGTTCCGATTCTAAATAAACTCATAAACTGTCAATTTTCCCAGTCCATCTTCTTGGTTTTTTAATTGTCGTATAAACTCATCTTCATTATGTTTCCGATTACGTTTAAATTCGATTCCAATTTCGTCAGTACGCGAGCTATTATTACCCACTCCGCTAGTTTTATTACTTCCTTCTAATTTACTATGCCCATGAGCAAGTTGATAAGCGTCATCCTTAGTTACCGTACTTGCCTTTGAAAACTTTCCAGTTACTTCTCCAACAGTTGAAGGAAGCTTCACTCCTATTCCAGTATCCACCATCCTAACCGTTACTGGAATAGGAGTATTTTTCATAGCATCTAGTGCATTCTTTAAAGTCTTATTTTCCCTAGGCGATTGTACCACATTATTTCTACGCTAAAACACAAAAAAGCACTTGTTGCCTCAAATAGACAATCAAGTGCTTTAAGTTTCATCTGTTTTTAAGTAGCATAAATTTGTAAGTTTTGTAGTAACAGTATGACACCGTTTATATGTGGTAACAAGTACTAAGTTAAAACTTACGAGTTTGTACGAGTTCATTAGTTTAACTACTTTCTTTCGTTGAACTACTAAAAGAAAATTTCTATTTTCAATAAAACTACATTCTCGAACTGTAATCAATTGTAAATACCTTTTTATCATCTGATCCTTGAATTCAAATAAAAAGTTTTTAATAGAAATAAAAAAGCGCTTGTTGTCTTTCGTAGACAATCAAGTGCTTTAAGTTTCATCTGTTTTTAAGCAGCATAAATTTGTAAGTTTTGTAGTAACAGTATGAAACTTTTTATACTTCATAACAAATACTCTCTAAAAACTTACAAGTTTGTACGAGTTCGTTAATTTAATATACATTCCATGCGTTTATATTCATCCCACAGTAAAATGTCATCTCGCCTAAGCTCGTACTTCTTTTTCTATTCTATCCTTGCACGTAATACTCTATTTAAAGCAGTTACATAAAAACCTTGATAAGTATTCAACTTATCAAGGTTTTAGCTCTATAACTTATAATTTTCCCATAGTTTTTTTCTCATTATATGTGTCTCTAAATCTGCTAATCTAACAGGTATGGGTAACCGACTTTCTTTATTAATAAGCCTCATGACAATTTCAGTACTTGTCTCTAAATCAATCCAGTTACCACATGAAATAAAAATGGGTTTTACACTTTTGGTTGTTCTTAAAGCTCGACCATATATTTCATTATTAATGATAATATCCGTATACGATCCCTCTTGATTTTCAGGCATAGTAAAATCTACACCTTTAATCTTTAAATAACTTTTCGCTACACCAATTGTTGGTTTATTTAAATAGAAAGAAGCATGTGTTGCAATACCCATGTGTCGATAATGCAAATAACCATTCCCATCAAACATATAGATATCTGGTTGCTTAGTTAGTTTTTTTGCTGCAGCTTTAATTAAAGGCAACTCACGAAAAGCAAGAAAACCTGAAATATACGGAATTGTTATTTCTCCATAACTGTACACTTTTTCAACAACTTCATGTGTACTAAAATCAATGACTACAATACAGCATGTACCATAAGTTTTACCATTTAATTCCCAATACGCTAAATCTACTCCTGCAACAAATCGTATTTCTTCTAATTCAAAGGTATTTCTAAGTTGTACTTTTGGTAAGAATGCACGCTGCTCATTTTTAAATTCCTCTATTAAAGGTTTTAATTTAGAATTATCCATTGCAATCACAGCGTAAATTTTTTTCAATAAATAGTAAATTCTCTTTGGTTGATTCAAGATTTTGTTTTTTTATATATTCTTGTTGATCCCACTCAGCGCAACATAAACATATCGCCGCATTTAAATTTCTCTTCATATTTCCCTCTCCACTTTCATACCAAATTTAGTGCATACCTCCTGTATGTCTTCTAACCATACTTCATTTAATGAATTACAACTCAACATTTCAACTGATTTTGTATAGTATTTACTTTATTATACTTTTGGCTCCCTACTGAATTTTTTAGCATATAATAAATCTGATTCACTTGGTTCTGTTTTTTGTTCTATAATATTCCCTTGTTCATCATACTTTTTAAAAGTCATCTCACGTCCGGCAATACATTCAGACTCATACTTTTTAGCCCTGTTTTCAAAGAATTCAACCTGGTAGCCTTCTGCCGAGTTTTTATTCATATTTCCTATCCTTTTTATATTACCACTCGGATAAAATTCCACATATTTTCCTTGTTTAACACCATTTTCTACGTAGAAATAACTTTCTATATTCCCATTTTCATAAATATCGTAAGCTAATCCAGTAAATAATTTTTCTTTTCCATCATCAGTATACTCTACTATTCCTAAATCATAAGGCCCTCCGTATTCTAAGTACTCCTCAAACTCTAGGCCGTTCTGTATTATATATTCCTTCGTTAATATATCATTTAACATTTTTTGAAACCTCCGTGATTATTTCAAATTCATCTGTAAGATAAGCACAATGAGGACACCTTAGAAACATCATTCCAGCTGGTTTTGTTCTATTTTGACCCGTACGAATTACATTGATAACAAAATTATCCAAACCAGCACTTGGATTAGCCTTTAATGCTTTATTAAAGGATGGAAATCGGGCAATATTCCATCGTAGTCATTTATCGCATAATAAATTTTACCAGTTGTTTTATCATACACTCCAGCAAAGGCTGGACCAATTTTTTTCTTACTTATCCCCGTATCCTTTAACTTTTGCAATTCCTTAAGTGTTTCGCCGCGTAAGTTAATCCTATAATTCAATTCTTTCGAAGTAAATTTTCCATATTTATTACGTAAATAATCTATTCGACTATTACCCGTACCCTATGTTGTAATCTTAAACCCTCACAATAAAAAAGCAAACCATGTAAACCCTTATTAAACTACTTCTTTTTCTTCCACTACTGGCAACTCATAAGCTGTTTTATATTTCATCATGCCATATACAATGTTTACAAGCCTTCTCATAATACATACCAATGCTTGTCCTTTTGTTTTTCCCTCTTTAAGTTTCTTTTGATAGTATGCATGAAACACTGGGTTTCTAGGTAACTTACTTCCTTTCGCTACTTGCACTTGCTGTACTGCTAAATTATAAAATAAAGCGTGTAGCGCCCTGTTTCCTTGTTTGCTTTTGTGTGTCTTACCTTTCCCACCAGAACCAAAGTAAACAGGCGCAATCCCCGCAAATCGTGCTAATTTATTGGCATTTGGAAATCGCCTTACATCCCCAATTTCTGCAATTAATGCTGATGCCGTTACAAGTTCTATTCCCGGCATCGTCTCTAATTGATAATCTAGTAGATTTACTAACCGTTTTAATTCTCTTTCGATGTATTTCATTTCCTTCTTTTTAAACTCAATATCCCGTACAATACTTCTTACTAAAAAGTCTCGTGTTTCTTGATACTCTTTCATTGTTTGTCCATCTTCTTTTACAAGTTTTAATATGTCGCTTGCTTTCTTTACTGAACATGTATTGTTGCTAACATCTAATAAAAAAGCTGTTAATTGCTTTATATTCGCACCCTCTAAACAAAAGGGTGACGGATACTGCTGCCAAAATGCTAATGCTGTTTTTCCATCTAACTCTGAGAAAAACTTTTTATAACTTGGATAATGGTGGTTTAATTGAATATGTAATTGGTTCTTTAACGCACTTTGTGCTTTTACTAATGCATTCCTTCTTGAAACTAGTTGTTGTATCGACCAAAATAAATCGTTTGGCTTTGCATCTGGTAATTGATTTAACTTATTTATTAGTATACGGGCTACGCATTCCGCATCCCAACTATCACTTTTTTGTGTCGTCACATGGCTTTTTCGCTCTAAAAATGATAAAGCTGGATTTACTTCTTTCACTACTTGTTCATGATCTACTAAATATTTCGCTAACGCTCTTCCATAACCACCAACATCCTCTAAACCAAATACAACAGTTATCCCAGCACTCACATATGTCTCTACTTCTAATAAAAACTTCGAAAATGCAGATGGTTTATTATCAAATTGTATTTCTCCTAATTTTTCTTGCCAACAATTAATAATAACAGCCGTATGATGCTCCTTATGTAAATCTACTCCTACATACAAATAGTTCTGTCTATTATGCATAACTCATCCCTCTATTCAATGATTTAGTCATATATAAAAACGTCGGCAACCTTAGTTCGAGCGTTCATCTTCCGATGCGCATAGGTACGCAAGCCTATCCATTTTCATAATTTCATAAGTACATATAGTAAAATGAGTGATTTTTTTAAGTACGACTATTATATAATTGCTGGATGTTTACCGTTTGTTTGTATTTGCCCGTATGTATATATCCCTCGATAAAAACTCTCTCGGTCTAACATGCGTTTCACTTGTACTTTCGTAAATTGTTTTCCTTTCTCTGTACGATAACCTTCCCTATTCAGTCGTTCTGCCAATTGAGTCAGCGACCAATGTTTAAAAAAGTGTCTTAACTCAAATAGTCTACGTACAACCACTGCTTTCTCCGTATCTACTTCTAACACCTTTTGTTCTTTCTTTACTCTATAACCAAACATCACACCGCCCCCCGCATATCCACCTTGTTCTGCTTTCTTCTTTCTGCCTCGACTTAGCTTTAATGCAATCTCAAGACGTTGATATTGATCTAATAGCTCTAACATACCATTTACTAAAAAGTCATTTGGGTCATGCGTGTATATACTATAATTTGGTTGTTCAATTGCTTTCACATCTACCTTGTGTTTCTTTAGCTCTCGTTGTATTAACACTTTTGCCATATCAGAGCGCCATAACCGAGATGTATTTAGTACAATAACTTTGCTCACTTGATGATATGCCATATCCGACAATAGCTCTTGTAGACCTTCACGTTCAACTGTTAATCCATCTTCATCTACTTTCGCTCCGCTGATTCCTTTATCTTCGTATATGTGAAGCAGTTGTAGTTTATTTTCGATGCAGTACCGTTCAATTTCTTCTACTTGATACGTTAGGCTATACCCTTCACGCACTTGTCCTTCCGTTGAAACTCGTACATAACCAACTACTTTCTCTCCCATATTGAGCCCCTTCCCGTTACAGCAATTACAATCCCTGTAACGTTTACCCGTTTTTTGCGGATAACGTGTGCATAACGTCCATCCGTTAAAACGTACTTTACGATGATTTCCAAAAATAATACAACCCTTTATTTTTTCCTCTACTATCGTCGTACGCTGTACATAGCCATTACAATCTATAAAACAACAATAAAAATTTAACACTTAATACACTTATAAAATTATAATGCTCTTTTAAATTTCTACGCTTAAACGCAAAAAAGCACTTGTTGCCTTTAATTGACAATCAAGTGCTTTAAGTTCATATGTTTTTAAGTAACATAAGTTTGTAAGTTTTGTAGTAACAGTATGACACCTTTTGTATGTCGTGACAACTACTACGTTAAAACTTACGAGTTTGTACGAGTCCGTTAGTTTCATGTCCATTCCATGTCTTTATATTCGTCGCACAGTAAAATGTCATCTCGCCTAAGCTCGTAATTCTTTTTCTATTCTATCATTGCACATAATACTCCATGACGGTACAACCATCATGAAGTACGTATTTTCAAACACTCTATTTTTTTCTCTCCACACCACATATACTTTATTTTCATTGATCTTTTTATGAATTATTGTATATTTAACTTTAGCAATACAAACATTGACATATCTGCAAATGAATTAGTAAGTGTAAGTTATTAAAACTAATCCTATATATCCATTCGCATAGGAGTAAAACACTTGCTTCTTCTATTATTGGACAGGGCCCATAAACTCAGTAATAATTAGAATATGTTCCTTCAATTTCACCTTTTTTAAATTCTCTACTTTTTCTTCTCCACCAAGCCCTAGTAAAGGTGTATAACCAAAACATTCTTCATACTCTGGTTCATTATATTGTTTTATTGCCTCTGGATAAGGTAACCAACCTAATGCCCTTTGTTTAAATGCTTCTTCCTCTAAAAATCTAATAAACAAGGAGAATTTTGAGGCTAACACTTTTGTTTTACCTTTCCGATAGTTAATCATAACTATATACGACTCTTGATTTTCATCTTTCTCAAAAATTATAATATCACCTAGGGATGTAGTAAAAATAGGAATCGTTCCTTTACTCCTTAAGTATGTGTCACTTACTAAAGAACTAAAATCATCCGGATTTATTACTTTTAAATAGCCATCCATAAAAGTCCCATAGCCATAAATTCTCCATGCTTCAATCAATTCTTTAGGAAGGTATTCTTTATACTTATTTATTGTAGACTCTTCTACTTTACTATTTTTTTTAAAATCACTATAAATACTCAATTGACAATCCTCCTTTAATATGTAAGTTTAACATTTAAATACGTATTTTTCCGTTGTTCTAGGGTTAAACTCTTTTCTAATTCCTTGATTTGTTCATCAACAATATCAATTCTATACCGCCATTGACTACCTAGTGAAGAATTTATCCTTTTATCCCCCAGACCACCAATATGCAACGGATTTCCCCCTGCTATTTGATCAGGATTATGAAGTGCTGCCTGTGTTTTCAACCAACTAGCTGCTTTTCCCTCAGCTTCTTCCCAAGACATTCCACTTTCAAATAATTCTTCTATTTTTTTACTTAAGGCTTTTTCACGAGCTGCTTGTTGTGCTGCATTTCCTTCTATTGCTCTACCTTCATCAATAAATCGCTTCCGATTTTGCTGATACTCATATACGGTTAATTCATTCATACCTTTTTCTTGATCCTTTAACTGTCTTGCAAATTCTTCTGAATCGAATTTAGTTTTATAATTAAAGTTTACTTCAATTTCATCAATTCGCGGAACGTTATCTAGGTTCTTTACTTCACCCGTACCCTTAGCCACACTACCTTCCTTACTAACTCCTGAACCACCACTACCCTTAGCAAGTTGATAAGCGTCATCCTTAGCTGCCGTACTTGCCTTTGAAAACTTTCCGGCTACTTCTCCAACAGTTGAAGATTCTATATAAGGAAGCTTCATTCCTATTCCAGTATCCACCGTCCTAACTGCTACTGGAATAGGAGTATTTTTCATAGCATCTAGTGCATTCTTTAAAGTCTTATTTTCCTTAAGCGATTGTACCACATTTTTACCCAAATTTGGATTAAAACCAGGCATTCCTTCTTTGAATTTTAATAATTTCGCTAAATCAGCTAATTCACTCGTGCCTTTGAATGCTTTTACTCCTTTTCCTAATAGCCCTACAGCTGGGATTGCATCTAATCCGCCAAAAATGATGTTTCCTGTTCGTTCTTCTTGGCTCAATTTCCGGTGTGTTCCCCAGTCTTCTCCGTCGATACCGCTTTTTATTTGTACAGCGCCGTATACAACTGCCGCAGCGGTTCCGAGTGGTGGACAAAGGATTGTTGTGATGATGATTCCTACGCCTATTCCTATGTCTCGCACCATTTCTAGTTTTTTCTGTTCATCTTCTATCGATTTGTATTCAAATCCTCGTGTGGATGGGACTACTTTCTTGTATTCTTCATAATTTAATTTTGCATCTGGATTTTGTTTTTTTAGTTCTTTGTATTCTGCCCTAAGTACGTTATCAAATGCAGGAGAATCTCTAAAAATATCTTCTACTGTTATTTTATCTTTCTTCTTCTGTATTGTTTGTGGTACACTTCCGTAGCCTGCATGCGCACCTGGTAATACTGTCGTTGTTGTAGAGCCAATTCGGTTATTTGTTTCAAAACTGAGAATAGATGTATCTCTCATTTTTTGAGCGAATTTATCCATTTCTACTAAAAAAGGTTTATCTATATGTTCAGAGACTAATCGCCCTGCTTCTCCGCAATATTTTTGTAATGTCGAATAGCTATCAAGTAATTCCCCGATTTTTTGCGATTGATCTTTAGGATTAAAATGTATACTACCATCCGAGTCTAAATCTCGTATTCTTCCATCAATTCTTTTTAATGATTCATTTGCTTCCCGTAATTTTATGAGTGCATCTTTTGTAATTCGATTCATACCATCCCCCATGTTTTGCCATGGTTCAGGTCTATATTTCACATCCATCTCGTTTTCATCCCCCCAGCCGTATGGTGATTTCTACAACTTACTTAATATTTCACGTAATTGTTCGTCCTTTTCAAGCATTTCTACACATACATTTCCTACAACTGTCGCTGACCTAGAATAGTGTTCAGCCAATTCTAGTGTTTTGTGTAATATATCAGGATATTTTTCAATTACTCTCATCGCTTCACCTTTTTGATAAAAATCACAGCTTAATAAACTCTCAATATTCGTTCCAATGACGTCTACATGGATTTTATATATATTTTCTAACTTCATTACTATATCAAGTAGTTCTTGAAAATTAACTAATACTTCTTCTCCACCACCAGAACCACTATCTCCCATTGATACTTGCATTATTGAATACCTCCTAACGAGAATTGTCTCGGGTCAATTAACTTTTTATATGGCATTTTTAACACGTCATACAATTTCTTATTAACCGCATAGAGGCTCACCCAGTCATATCGATTACGATCTACATCTATTTGAACGAAATCTTCTCCTTCAGTAAAATATAAGAAACATTCCCATTTTCCTCCTCTATTACTTCGAGGCCTCGTATACGTTTCTATCGCTATAACGTCTTTATTTGATAAATCTTTTTCCTCAAATGTTTGTTGTTCTGCCTCTGTCATTCTCTTTGAGAAAAATGTATCTTCTATTTCCCTCGGTTCTCTCAATAAGAAAGGAATGCGTGTTAATAATGAAAAATATACGTCCGGTTTTGGTATGTAGTCGATCTCGTATTTTTTATTTGGTTCTATTTCTGTTAATACAGCCACTCGGTCTTTATCCTCTTTTAAAAAGCCAATTAATACATTATTCATTCTCGTGTATTCATGACAATTTTCATATTCCTTTAATAGTTCAATTATTTGAAAAGCTGCAGGGGTAATTCCATTTTCACTTGTAAGTAGGCCTTTTTCTTTTAAACTCGTAGTTGCTTTCGTGACACATTCTGCATCAAGTAAAATAATTGCGTCACGGTTTGGCAATCCAAATATATCGGTAACCCCAGCTGCACCTGCGAGAACATATAATTCAGCAGGTGCAAAACTCATTTCTTTCCCCATTCTTTTATCCCTCGTTTCTCCATCACAGTTGTTTTATCTCCCTTACTTCCGATTTATCTCCGTACGTTTGAATGCTTTTATCTAACTCTTTCAAAGCTTTCGTATGTCCTTCAAATGCCTCTACCATTTCTGAATTATATTGAATGATCAAATCAAGATAACTTAAAAATGCATCTCTCGTTTTTCCATTCCATTTCGCACCTGTGACATATGCTTTTAAGTCTTTCGCTTGGTTTAAAGAATCCTTCATACCATTTTCAATGTTTTGTGCGTAAGAAATGGCACTTGCAGTGTTACTTCCTATAATTTCAACCTCTTTACCACTCATGTTGGTTCCCTCCATTCTTTGTATGCTTAATGGATAAGTTTTTCAAATTCCTTTTTCTTTTCTTCAAAAGCCTTGGTCGCTGCAGCGTATGCTGACGCTTTCTCTGATTCTGCTTTCGCTTTATATTCCAAATACTTTGCATAAGCTGTACTTTTTGCAGATCCAACATCGCTTAATGCACTTTTAAAATAGGATACTAATGTATGTAATTCTTCATCCTTTTCATGACGTTTTTGTTCAAATTCAACTGCCGGAATTTTATTAGCTTCTAAGCCATTACTTTTACTCTCATACTCTCTCTTCGCTGATTCAGCCTCTTGAATGAATTGCTTTAACTCTCTTTCTTTATCTTTTAAATAATCATGTAAATCATCATACCGATCTCGTTTCCTCGCACTTTCTGTAAAACCAGACGCATTTAAAAAAGCATTGTACAATTCATCTAACATCTTTCTCCCCCTTTAGCACAATAACTATGTAGTTAAATTCGTATATTTAAACATGAATATTCATTACATTAAGAATTAACAAATAATTATTTTTACATATTGCTATTTTATCAAAGGGATTTTAACATTTCCATATTTTATGAATGGCTTTCGCATTTTTCTTCAATAAAGTGAAACTTTAATCAATATGACTATGTATTTATTACTACCTTTTATCCAATTCATTCGTATTAAATCCTTGCTTGAGAGTAAGACCAGTTCTTTCTTATTTCATCAACAACTATTTCTGAATAATCCCAATGAAGCGTACGAGTAGGCTCCCTGATTCGTTATACTATTTCTTGGGCTGTTTTGTTTCTATATTCATTCCAATATTTTGGCTCAGTCGCTCTTAAAAGAACAATAGAAAAAGGATCTGATATGAATATCAGATCCTTAACTTTAATTTCTTAATACATACATCTTTTTACACGATAACTGGTTCGTACGTGCTCAAATTATCATACTCAGTTTTTACAATACTAGGTGGATGGTTAACACATCCTCAGATTCACCTTTTCTTGTAGCAGTGCATAATGTTTAATAAAATTAAAGCATATTTTTACTTACCAGACTTAATTTTTTCGTTATATTCTTCTAAAGTTAACCCTTTTTCTTTTAGATAAACGGCAACTTCTTTTCCTACATAACGATAGTGCCATGGCTCATACTTAATGCCAGTAATATTCTCTTTATCTTTTGGATAGCGGAGAGTAAACCCATATTCTGCAGCGTTCTTATCTAACCATTTGAATGCATCGGTAGTTTCAAATTTTGCATTTAAATCTTCTACAGTATTCTGCCATTCAACTGAAATAATGTCTAACGCTAATCCAGTATGATGTTCACTTGCACCAGGATACTGAAGATATTCCAATGCCTTAGCACTAGCCTCTTTATCCGACAAACCTTGAGATTTATAGCTTTTAACTGAAGCATCATAATAAGTTTGTTGTAATTTTATAGCTCGATAACCTGATCTTAAATAAAGATTGATTCCCTCTTTTTTTGCAGCTGCTACCATATCCTGATAGGAAGTTGCAATTCTACTATCTATTTTCATATTTGGCTTCGCATTTTGAGTGATACTTGTTAATTCAATTCCTAGTTCCTTTGATAACATATGCTCTCTATTTACAAGGATAATTCTCCAATCATTAACATCAGAGATAGGTAAAACATCTTTTTTCTTCGCATGTATTTCATTTTTATTTTTATCGTTATTATTAGTAGTTGCCTGAGATGTTTGCTTTCCACTACAAGCAGCAAGACTCCATCCCATTGCTAATACCAATGCTAAAATTATAAATTTTTTAATTGTATCTCATTCCCTTTTTGTTTATTAGTCTTTATACCAATTTCCCAACACGTCTCTAGGAATCTCCTTGAAATCCTTCAAAGAAACGGGGCCGACAAATTTTTTAATTCCATGTTTTTTAGAATTTTCATCCGAATAATCTTTTAAAAATTGAATTTTAAATTGTTTCTTACCATCGGCATAGTCGGTTACTGTCGGTACGATTGCCGCTTGTCGTATACCAAAAGTCTTATCTTCATACTTAACAAATTGTACATAAGATAATCCTCCAACTAATGTTTCTAATTTTTCTTGCGCAGAAATAAGATTTCCAAGAGAATAATAGATTAGCGTTTCATGTCCATCTTTATTTTGTTTCCACTCAATTGGTTGAATTACATGTGGATGATTTCCAATTACTACATCTACACCTAAATCTGTTAAATATTGAGCAACTTCTTTTTGTTGCTTTGAAGGTGTTGAGGTATATTCTACTCCCCAATGCACCATAACAATCACCATATCAGAGCTACTCTTTGCCTTTTCCACATCATTTTGTATCGCTTTTTTATCAATTAAATTTAAAGCCCAAGACTTATCAGCTGGAATTTTAATTCCATTCGTACCATATGTATAATTTAGTAACGCAAAACGAATACCATTTTTTGTAATCGTTTTTATTTCATTACGCTCGTTTTTACTCTCATTAATACCTACCGGGATAACATCCGGATATTTCTTCCAGTATTCTCTTGTATTCGCAACACCTTTAATACCCATATCCATAGCGTGATTTGTCGCTTGCGTCACTATATTGAATCCAGTGTCCACTAAAGATTGGCCTACTTCTTCAGGTGTATTGAAAGTCGGATATCCCTGTACTTTTAAATTATTTCCGGCAATCGGAGTCTCCTGGTTCACTATAGCAAGATCACTTGATTTAACAGCTTTTTTGATATTTTCATAAATATAATTATAATCATATGAACCGTCTTTTTGTTTGCCATCTTTAATTACTGCGTCATGATATAAATTATCACCCGTAGCTATTAAATTCACAACCGATTGTACTTTTTTATCTTCCGTAAAATTAGGAGACTGTTGGATAGGACTTTTCTCTACCCAATTTGGTGCTTTTAATGATGTATCTATATTGGATTCAGCCGGTGGTAATGAAGCTTTAGACGTCTTAACATCTGTATTACCACAAGCGGTTAAAAGCACTAAAAAAATAAGACATACTAAAAAAAACTTTTTACTTCTCTGTAAAGTATCTAACATGTGATCCTCTTTTCTGTTTTATTCCTTATAACCAGTTCTAACAAATCATTCTTTAAAACAACGTATTTTGGTTTTACCCTTAATTATGGAAGGACACTCTGTTACACCTGCTTCGGAATATACTAATAATTGTTTTCCGCTTTCTAGCAATCTATCGATTCCATCAGAAGTGATAGGTTACTAGAAAAAGATGATCCATCAGGATGTCGACTAGTTTGATATACCTATTCCAATTGCAATAACTCGTTTAATATTTAAACAAGATAGGAGAATCGTTCATATAGCCTCTTCTCTCGCTTTATGTTTAAAGTGCCTCCAAAAAAGGGATCGTTGCTGTACCCCTTTACATAGTACGAAATTTTTGTAACTAATTTCTTTCATTCAAGCGACAAACATTATACCGATAACAATAAGTAAGACCCAAGAACTTATTTTACCAATATACGAAAAAAGTAGCAATCTTTTGTCCCATATAAAGAAGCCCATTAGGAGAAATGAACGAGAGATTCATTCTATTCAATTCCTGCATTGATTAATAAAAAAAACAAGCCACCCAACTATTGGATGGCTCTATACTATAAAGAGAATTTGTTATTGGATTACTTCAATTTCCCTTCAAAAACAATCTTCCTACCGCACGGTTCAACTACTGTTTTGCCGTCTTTTTTTACTTCATGAAAGATTGGCTCTTCCATACGACGAGACGGAGCGTAGCCTTCTTGTTCCATACGTGCTAAGCAGTCTGTAATTGTTTCATTTTCAAGTACTTCAAATTTCTTTTTATTAGGTTGTTTTGTCATGCCCTAACCTACTTTCTATTTTTCTTGATGCAAATTGATTTTTCATGTAGACCATATATAACATTGCGAGAATTCCCATTATAATCATAACCGCAATAAAAAAGCTTGTATACTGTATTTTTTCTATAAATACGCCGCCTAATACAGGTCCCATAATACTTCCTAAACTAAAAGCGATTCCGGATAATATATTACCTGCCGGTAGTAAATGTCTCGGTAATAAATCAGTCATAAATCCAAGCCCTAAAGAGAAGCACGATCCAATAACCATACCCGCTAAAAGCATGCAGGCAAAGACGATCCAGTAATATTGATCAAATACGGCGGCAAGTAGAAAAATGCCCGTACTTATGCTAAACGTCCACGTTAATATACGGTCCCTTCCGTATTTATCACTCAATATACCGAGCGGAATTTGTGTAATAATACCCCCAACTGCAAATGCTGGTAATAAGAAGGATACATCTGAAACAGACCACCCTTTACGAAGTGCGTATACTGGTAAGTTACTGTTTAACATTGCTTCAAGTACGCCATATGCAAGTGGTCCTAGCAGTGCAATCCATCCTAATCCAACAACTTGTTTATAACGAGAAAATGATGATTCACTCTTCACTTCTCTTTCATCTTGCGCTGGGAATGCATTTTTTGTTGGAAGTAGTAAAAGCCAACCTATTAAACAAAGTAAAGTAGATATAATAAATGGCGTTGCAAGACCGTACTGCACAGTGCTTGCTAAATACGGGCCAACGGCAAAACCAATTCCGAAGAATACACCGTATATCGATACTTGTCTCCCTATTTTACTTGGGTCTGATGTTGTCGTGATCCACGTTTGTGTTCCGACATGAAGCATATGATCTCCGACTCCAACTAGAAATCTAAGGATAAACCATACCCAAAACGAAAATGTTTGTGTAAAAAAGAATAATGAAATAATAACGAGAAACCCACCTATAACAATAATCGGCTTCATTCCAAACCTTTGCATCGGTTTTTCAAGAAACGGCGAAATGACTAATATCCCAATGTACAATGCCGTCGCATGAATACCATTAATACTTGAACTAACCCCTTCTTGTTCAAAAATCATTGCAATGGCCGGTAAGAGCATTCCTTGTGATAAACCCGAGATTGCTACAATCCCAACCATAATCCAAAAAGTAAAACGCATTGACATCCCTTTCCCTCTCCTTCTCACGCTTCCACTTTTCATTATAAACTGTTTCTGCAAATGCGTGTACGAATATTCGCAATAAAAAACAAGCTAAAAGAATGAATCTTTTAGCTTGTTACCTTATCCTTCCCAAACTTGTGCTTTCACATTGTTATGAAATTGCTTAAAGTATGGATGTTTATAAAAAGCAGTTTCATATAAGTATTGCTGTGCGTTAGCGATTGGTGGCTGCGGATATTGCATTTGTAAAGGAACTACAGCTGGCGAAACTTGCATATACAGCGGTTTTATCATCATTTTTGTATATGCGTAATGATTATATGGCGAATAAGCGATGAAAAATGGTTGATGCATTGATAATCTCCCCTTTAACATACAAATGTTATAGTATATGCAATACTGTTCATTTCGGGGATTATTTCTGTTCTAACC
This sequence comes from Bacillus sp. GMa5/1, assembly GCF_050172015.1. Taxonomy (NCBI): domain Bacteria; kingdom Bacillati; phylum Bacillota; class Bacilli; order Caryophanales; family Bacillaceae; genus Bacillus; species Bacillus sp. GMa5/1. Next base: position 18,656 of record NZ_JBNLYC010000030.1, read on the forward strand.
AATTCTCTACATGTTTTATAAATACATCTAAACAATCAATAAACGGCGAGTGTCCGCAATCTTCTAATACCTTCAACTCTGCATTTTGCAAATGTTTCGCTAATTCCTCACCGACTACTTGCGGAACGACATAATCTCTATCGCCTTGTATGACGAGTGTTGGCGCTTTAATACGATGAATTTGCTTACTTCCCTCTACAACCCCATTATATTCATCTGAAATATTAAATGTAATGAGCGCATAATTCACATCTACGAAATTACGTTGCGTTAACATATCATCTAAATACTTTTCATAACGGTCCGGTTCAGGTTGGTTATGCGTATATATTAATAGATTCCATACTGTACGGTAATATAGTTTGTTCATATTTTTTATCGCGTCTAATACTGGAGCGATTTGTACTGGATCTTGTGCAATTTCTTCTTTCGTCTTTACTAAACTTGATACAATCGGCTGCCCATTCGTATCTTTTTTAAAGATTGGGTAACCTTTCATTCCTACTGATTCTACTAAAATTAACTTTTCTACAAAAGTTGGGTGGTTCGCTGTAAATTGCATCGCAACGCCACCGCCCATTGACCAGCCCATTAATGAGAATTTCTCTAGCTTTAACTCGTCGATAAATAATTTTACATCTTCTGCAAAGTCTTGTAATGAATCTATCGATTGATTATACGTTGATTGTCCAAACCCTCTTAAATCAAGAGCGTAAATATGGTATTGATCTTGCAACTTTTCAATAACTAAATCCCAATGTTGTGACGATGTCATGTTCCCGTGAATGAGTACAAGAATATCTGTATTTCGCCTTCCAACTTCCTGATATGCAATCGTTTCTCCGTTCGATAGTGAAACAAACTCCATTGTTGCAGGCTTAATCATCACAAGTTCCCCCATTCTATTTAATAGAAAGAAAATTCTTTACTTAATTAAAGAATAGCACGTAGAATGTACGTTCGCAACATAAAACCTATAAGAATTTTTTACATAAATCAACATGTCTATTACTAGACAATTATTATAAAAAAGTATATAGTTAGCTAGGTAACTAATTTGAAAGGATCAAAATACATGGACGAAAAACAACATTTTTTTCACATCGTCAGCCAGACTTCTCGAAAGTTTACGAAGAAATTTAATGAACGTGTATCTCCAACAGGGTTATTTAGTGCGCAATGGGCTGTTATTTTCCGCATTAATCAAACTGGTTCTTGTACGCAAACAGAATTGTGCCAGTATTTAAATGTTGAATCACCAACGATGACTCGTACGTTAACACGTATGGAAACGATGGGATGGATTATTCGTACAGAAGGTAAAGATCGCCGTGAGAAGCTCATTTCTTTATCCGAAACAGCGATAAAGATGATTCCAATATGGCAAGAAGAAGTTGATACTTTCGAAGAAAAAACGCTAGAAGGTATTAACGAAGATGATTTACATCAAGCATTTCAAGTGTTACAACAAATTATTAAAAATTTAGATTAAATTGGAGGGATGACGATGCAAAGTGAGAAACTTTGGACGAAGGATTTCCTCGGAACTTGTTTTAGTAGTCTATTTCTCTTCTTAACATTTTACATGCTTATGACTACTCTACCTGTCTATGTAATAGACGGCCTAAAAGGAAAACCTGAGGAAATTGGTTTAGTTGCAACTGTGTTTCTTATTTCTTCTGTTTTATGTAGACCATTCACAGGAAAATGGCTCGATGATTTAGGAAGAAAGAAAATATTATTTATTTCACTTTCATTATTTTTAGCCGCTACTGTTATGTATTTCGGTGCGCAAAGTTTATTCTTATTACTTGCCCTTCGCTTCTTACACGGTATTGGGTTCGGGATGGCAACGACAGCTACTGGTACGATCGTAACTGATGTTGCGCCAGCTCATCGACGAGGCGAAGCACTTGCATATTTCGGCGTATTTATGAGTCTGCCGATGGTAATTGGTCCTTTTTTAGGTTTAACAATTATTTCTCATTTTTCGTTTACTGTGTTATTTATCGTTTGTTCCGTATTTTCATTACTTGCATTTTTATTAGGACTACTTGTAGATATTCCACACGAAGCACCTGTTAGCAAACAAAAACGTGAAAAAATGAAATGGAAAGACTTAATCGAACCATCTTCTATTCCAATTGCACTTACAGGATTTGTTTTAGCCTTTTCTTATAGTGGTATTTTATCCTTTATTCCTATTTATGCGAAAGAACTCGGTTTAAGTGAAATTGCAAGTTACTTCTTTATTTTATACGCACTTGTTGTTGTCATTTCTCGTCCATTTACAGGAAAGATTTTTGATCGCTTCGGTGAAAATGTACTCGTTTACCCTGCTATCATTATTTTCACAATCGGAATGTTCATATTAAGCCAAGCACAAACTTCATTTTGGTTCCTTGGCGCAGGTATGCTAATCGGTTTAGGTTACGGAACATTAATTCCGAGTTTCCAAACGATTGCGATTTCTGCCGCTCCAAACCATAGACGTGGTTCTGCGACAGCTACGTATTTCTCATTCTTTGATAGTGGTATTGGCTTTGGTTCTTTCATTTTAGGTATTGTCGCAGCGAAATCCAGTTATCATAATATGTATTTTATCGCAGCTATTATCGTTGCGTTCACTTTACTTTTATATTATGGATTACACGGACGAAAACAAAAATTCAAGAAACAACCTACAGACGGAAAAATTTCCGCTTAACGTTAATAAGGAAAGTAAACTTCCCCGTTTACTTTCCTTATTTTGTATTTCTTTCAAGACGAGCGTATACTTATAGTAGAAATAAAAAGGAGGGCCATATATGAAACTAAAAAAATCTCCCCTACTCTTACTTATACTAACATTCATATTTGTAATTACAGGGCTTGGGTTTACTTACTTCAAACAAAATAAAACGACCCCATCAAAACATAATGTGACAAAAGAAAACTGGTTAAATGACCCTTACTTACGTTGGTCATATACCCATATGAAAGAATTCACTTTAGTTAATAACGTAAAAAACAATCCTGACCAAATTGCTCACTTCCCTTCCGCATTGCAAAACTTAGACGATTTTGCTGTGGAGCGTAGATTCGGAAATACAACTCCTCTAAAAAAACTTTTAGACGATAACAAAACAGATGCTTTTGTCGTTGTACATAATGGACAACTTGTTTACGAACGATATTTCAATGGGTATAAACAGAATGAACCTCATGGTATGGCATCATTAGCAAAAGTCTTTACCGGGGCAATTATACAATCTCTCGCTGAAGAAAAACGTATTGACTTAGAAAAAACAGCTGACACTTACATAAAAGAATTAAAAAACACACCGTTCGGTAATGCCACACTTCAGCAATTAATGGACATGCAAGTGTCAGCAGAATACCCGACCCACGGATATGAGCAGCCTGGGCTAGAAAATCAAGATGCACAATTATATTTAGCTAGCAATATTTTACCCCGCGGCAAAAACTACGACGGTCCGATGAAAATTTATGATATGTTACGAGAAGCCGAAGAAACTGCACCGCCTGGTTCTTCCTTTTCTTACAATAACGGATCAACAGAAACGCTCGCTTGGATTATTAAAACTATTACTGGTAAATCACTAGCTGAAAATGTAAGTGAACGAATTTGGTCTCAAATTGGTATGGAAGAAAACGCGTATTACGTTACAGATGAAACAAAAGTAGAACAAGCTAGTGCTGGATTAAATGCAACTGCTAGAGATATGGCGAGATTTGGGCAATTACTATTAAACAACGGGGAATATAATGGAAAACAAATTCTCCCTTCTTCTATTACTGAAGATATAAAAAATGTCCAAGAAGGTGAACTTGCAATTGGCCCTGGAGCTTCCATTTCTTATCATAATCAATGGTGGATTCCGCACAATGAACAAGGTGCTTGTGAAGTGTTAGGTAGTTACGGACAAACACTTTACATCGATCCGAAAGCAAATATGGTAATCGCCCACTTCTCTTCTAACGCAACGCCAAGTAATGAAATACATTCGGTTTACTCAAATATGTATGTTGATATTGCACATTATTTAGAAAAGCTTCCACAGTAGTGGAAGCTTTTTCTTGTTGGGATATTTTATTTATACTCCTACATATTAGAAGATACTGAAAGAATAACTGCTTAAAACACGCCTATCAAAATTTATATAAACAGTTTACATGTTTAATTAAGTGTTTAACTAATACATCCACACCTTTTGGAGAATTCGTTAAAACACTTCCCTTACAAAGATTGTCTGTTCATATTGGTCGAAAATTTCTTCTATAGATGAAAATAAAGTTTCTTCCGGGATGATGAACTTTATTTTTTGACCATTTTTTAACATAAAGGAAATTGTTCCATTATCATTAAAACCTGTATGAAACGTTCCTCGTTTATTTAATACTACCTCTTCAATTGTATTTATTTCAATTGAAAAGTTATTCTTTAATTGCAAGAGTTCATGTACATCGCCAGTATGTATTTTTGTATCTATTTCAGTTTCTAAGTTTAATTGTTTTTTCTCAATTTTTTTGAACCAGAGCAAAAACAATAGCTCTGAAATACCAGGTAATTGTTTTTTATAAGCATGTCGACTATGAAACTGTCCGCCAATCTTTATAAAATATATACAGTCACCTGTAATAAAAACTTTATAATACATATCTGCCGTAAACATTTTAGGCTTTAAAAGATAAAAACTTTTGATCATAATTCCCCCATCAATTTTAAATGTATTTGTATAAACATTTTTAGCTAGATTTGTGCTAAAACATATTTCTCATGTAATGCAACACTATTGTATTGAATCTCCTCTCCCTTTGCAACAGTTGCTTTAAAGCCAGCTAGTAACCTTTCTCTATACTATCCCTATAAGTGCTACCCCATTTCCAACCGTTTTCTTCTAGTATATTAAAAGCAGAATCTGATACAAGGCTCTATATCAACCTATCAATAAATTACCACCCTATAAATATCTGAATTTTCTTTATATCGGAGGTTATCTCCTAAACAACCTCGAATAATTGTAATACATATACATAAGGAGGGTGATCTATTTTGTTTCGTTCCTTTACAAATGGTTGCGTCGCCTTAGTGCAACGCTTCTTGCCAGAACCGTTTATTTTATCATGTTTACTAACTGTTTTTGTTATCTTCTTTGGTATGTTTGCGACTCACCAAACCCCTGTAGAAATGATTAATCACTGGGGTAATGGAATTTGGGGACTCCTCGCCTTTTCTATGCAAATGGCACTTGTACTCGTGACTGGATCTGCTTTAGCAAATGCTCCTCTTATTAAAAAGGGATTAACGAAAGCTGCCAGACTACCAAAAACGAATGGACAAGGCATTATTGCCATTTCAATTGTAAGTTTACTTGGTGCATACATAAACTGGGGCTTTGGAATTGTTGTATCTGTTTTATACGCAAAAGAAGTGGCAAGGCAGCTGGACGGATTAGATTATAGACTAGCAATTGCCTCTTCTTACTCTGGATTTCTCATTTGGCATGCGGGTCTTTCTGCCTCTATCCCTCTTACGTTAGCAACAGGCGGTGAAACGTTAATTAAAACGACTGCTGGAAGTATTAAAGAGGCGATTCCAATAACAGAAACGTTATTCTCACCATACGCTCTCGTTCCAGTTATTATTTTTCTCATTACGATGCCTCTCATTAATAAGGCGATGCATCCAGATGAAAAACATACGATCACTGTAGATCCTAGCGTGTTCCATGAAGAAGCCGCTGCTCAAGAAGTAGAAAAAAATACATTCGCTGAAAAGATGGAAAATAGCATTATTATTACACTTTGCGTTGGATTGTTAGGTCTCATTTATATTTTCAATTACTTTTATACGAAAGGTTTTAACCTTACTCTCGATATCGTGATTTTCATGTTATTAATTGCAGGTCTTATTTTCCACCGTACTCCGATTCAGTATATTCGCGCTTTTTCAGACTCTACGAAAAGTGCTTCTGGCATTTTACTTCAATTTCCGTTTTACGCAGGAATTATGGGCATGATGATTGGAGCAAATAGTGAAGGACTTTCACTTGGAGGAGCTATTTCTAATTTCTTTATTAGCATTTCAAATGAAACGACTTTTCCGCTCTTTACATTTTTAAGTGCTGGCATTGTTAACATTTTCGTTCCATCTGGCGGCGGTCAATGGGCTGTGCAAGCACCAATTATGATTCCAGCTGGCGCTGAACTTGGTGTACCTGCTGCAAAAACAGCAATGGCAATTGCATGGGGCGATGCTTGGACGAATTTAATTCAACCTTTCTGGGCATTACCAGCATTAGCGATAGCTGGTTTAGGTGCTCGTGACATTATGGGATTTTGTGTTGTGAACTTACTATATGCGGGTTTTATCATTAGTCTATGTTTCTTATTTATTTAAACAAAAAGCTAGTTTTATACTAGCTTTTTTACATAATAAATCACTTATTTCCCATGCAATTTATAATCTTCTTCCACTCTACCTCCGTAAGATGTAATGACTCAAATGCAAAAAAATCTTCACACACTTTTTCAATTAAATGTGGATTTTCCCTCAAAAAATTCCACTGTAATACTTTAGGAAGAAAATGCATTTCATATTCTTTACTTCCCTGTACTACCTCATCTACTTCTCTTTCACAAATTCCTCTTATCAAGTAGTCATTTCTTAACTCTATTTGAATTTGCTGAAATGTTTTACTACATTTTTTCAATTGAAGTAAACACGTAACATACTTCCGAAAAAGTTCGCCATCATACTGAACACAGTTTATAATACGGTCGACTTCATTCATAATGTACGAGCCTTTTCTTCTATTTGTAATAACCATTTTTCACGCTTTGATACTTTACTCGTTTTCACAGATTGAAACACTGAACGTTTTATATCGCGAATGCCACAAAAACGTAAAACACCTCTCTTCATCATAATCCAATCTGCTGATCGATATAATAGTGCGACGTACCATAGGGGCGAGTCTAACTTATTAATAACCCATGCTTTTTTCCCTTGCAATAATCCTTTCGGCAGAGCCCCTTCATATTTATAAGCAAATCCAGCTACGAAAATACGATCGATAAATCCTTTTAAAATCGCTGGCATCCCACACCACCATATTGGATAGATGAATAAAAGTGTATCTACTTCTTCTACTAACGTTCTGTACCGAGCTGTTTCTTCTTCATTTACTAAATCACGTCTTTTCTTCTCTTCATTAAATACGAGGACTGGATCAAATTGTTCTTTGTATAAATCAAGCAGCGTAACTGAATGATTTGTTTCCGGTAGTCCTTTTTGCACATGATTTAAAATCGCCGCGTTAAAACTTGAAGGATTAGGATGAGCGTATACAATTAGTACGTTCACTACATAACAACTCCCTCTATACGTTAAAGTTTCCCCTTCTTTAATAACTTCTCTACAATTTGTACGTTTTTCGAACTTTGCAATAATCGATTTAATAATATAAGTAACTCTTCTTTTTCTAAATCTTTCAGTTTCTCTTTAACTGCACTCTCACCAGCACCTTGCATATCATAAACAACTGCCGCCATATGCTTACAAAGATTCTCATATGGACATTCGCAGCTACTTTCTGAAAAATCTTCGAGATCGATAACTACTTCATAATTTCCGGCATTTCCAGTAACGAAAGCAAACACTTTTTTATCATGTATTTCAACATCTTCTACATGTCCATCTTCATAATATTCATATCCCTTATCTACAATGTACTTTGGGATCCATTTCGTTATATCTTTTAATAAGTAAGCGTACATAATTGTACCCCTTCCTTTAATTCCCTTTTGACTTCAAAAATCCTGTATGTTATTCTAATAACTGTCAAATAGCAAGTCTATATGACAAAACGACTGACACCTATTCGGCGAAGGTGTCTCTTTTCATTTGCAGCCGATATGAATTGCCTCTTTCAGGCACATTCAATTTTTGACACTACACACTCAACACCATTCCCTGTATCAGGCTGCTTTAGCAGTCTTTTACTCTACATACTCCGTTATTTTAAGAAAAAAAGAGAGCTTAGCTCCCTTTTCTCGCCTTATACAATACCCCTTTTTCAGCATAGAGATATTCATCAGCTAATGTAATTTTCCCATCCAGTTTTAGTTCGTCTAATAATCTTGATAAATAAAATTGATGCAACATCTTTTTCGTGAATTTTCCTTCATGATGCGAAACGATATGTTCTTGAATATCTAACAATGATATCGGCTTATCTTGCTCTATCATATATTCATAAACTGTACTACGCAGTTTTACGTATTTTTCGAGTGTCACAGTAATGCGCAACCCCTTTCTTCTTAATATAAATTTTCGTAATCGGTTTTTTTGCAATAAAAAAACCTCTCCGATAAGAAGAAGTTACGTATATATCTTCGTCTTATCTCCCAGAACAAATATGTTCTGCTGGAATTAGCACCTGCATCGCGGTTGCTGGGTTTCATCGGGCCAGTCCCTCCACCTCTCTGGATAAGAAAATATTCACTTAATTCTTACTATACGTAATTCCACTTTAATTGTCAAATAAATATAACAAATTATATTTTCTTCCTTACTGTTCATACTACCCATATACGAACACGCAAGGAGGATTATGAAATGCATCAAAATGCTCGCGGATATGTACAAGATTCTTTTCAATCATTACAAGAAGCTAAAAATTGTTTAGAAGAAGCGCTCGAAACAGTTGAAAAAGATTTTAATCGCGCTCGTATTGAACAATCACTTTATGCTGTTGAACAAGCTATTCAACGTTGCGAGTACACCGTTCACATTTTAGAAAAAGATTAAAAACTTCCCATCAATTGATGGGAAGTTTTTTCAAATGGCATACTTCATAATTATTGCCGTTATAATTAAAAAATATACAGAATTAGCAATTTCTAAAATTCCTACTTTTATAATAGAAATTTTTTTGCCATACAACACAATTGCTCGAATGACACTTGGTATAAAAATAAGAGAACACCAGGGATTAATCACAAATATGATTATTGTTAATACGATATGATATCCCCAAGATATAAGACGATACTTCGGGTTATTTTTTTCACGAATCATCGTTTTCACATAGAACGTACTACCTAAAAAGTATAAAAATGAAATAAGTGCAATGAATATAGCTGTATGATCGATTTGCTTCATTGAAAAGGAATAACTAATTAATCCACCGATACAAAACACAATAATCGCACAAATATCATTTAATAGTGCTCTTTCATTTTTTTGACGAGCGTAATACATATTCACTATAAATAATGGAATCATTACTATTACGAATAAAAGAATTCGCCACTCATATAATAAAGAAATCATCCCAAATAGGAACGCAATGCTGAAATAAACAATGGCAGCTTGTAAAAACTCTTTTTTTCGTCTTTGCTTTATGTATGTAAGAAATGGATACGTGGCTAAATAGATAAAAAACCACGCTAAAAACAATGGAATATGATAAATAGTAGGTTTCCCAAGTATGACACTTAATAAAAAAGGAATAACAAGCATAGCCCATGCACCATGTTGCTTCGGAATAACTAACTTCATTAACTATACACCTCCCTTTTGAAAAAAGTTCTCACCTACCATTATACAAATAATTTTATATAATAACGGATGTATATTAAATCGATTTTTTGACAAAAAAATGCTCCTTACAATATGTAAGAAGCATGAAAGAGGCAAACGAATATGTAAGTCGCGACCCTACCTTATATGAGTATGCTTTTCTATGTCACGTTATGCTCATCTAATATACCGTATTTCTTTTTAAATCTTGTAAGAATCGTAATCCATGAAGTACTAAATAGTAATAAGAAAATAACATTCGAAATCGCATGGCTCAAATCAAAGTAAAAACTTGCGATATAATACGAAATGACAGTTTCCCATGTTGCTTCTCGTATAAAACCGAGAAGACCCCAGAAATTCATAATCCAGCCAAATAAAAAGCCAACAATTACTCCGTAAAGAAGTCTTCCCCATAGCTTTTTCATAAAAAATGTATTACGAAGTAGACCTGCTATAAAACCAATCATGCCCCACGAAAACATTTGCCACGGTGTCCATGGACCTTGTCCTAAAAAAATATTAGATACGATTGCTGCTGTAGCACCAATCATAAAACCAGTTTCACTTCCAAATACAATTGCAGAAACGATAATGACAAAAGAAGTTGGTTGTACACTTGGTAAAATAGAAAATGGCACCCGGCTTACTGCTGCAATTGCCGCTAATACAGCAACGAGAACAATTTCACGTGAAACAAACGCCTTTCTTTCAAAACGGATATAGAAAGGTAACATAATAACCGCTAATATAAACAAACTACTTAACATGTAATAACCGTCCATGACAAGTGTCGTAAGGAGTAATGTGCCGATTATTACTGCAAAGATACATATTATGAATGCAACATATCTTTTGGACAAGCTTCGTACACATCCTCCCACGTTAATGCATATGGCAATTCTTTTCGAATGAATCGGTTAATAGATGTTGTATAAAAGAAGTTGCCGCTAAAAAATTCTTTCGGTGCATCATTCATAATGACTGTTCCATCAAATAACATCATACATTGATCAACGTATTTCGCTGCAAACTCAATATCATGCGTTGCCATTACAATTGTTGTACCTTCTTTTTGTAGCTTCCTAAATAGCTCTCCTACTCTTTCTTTCTTCCATGGATCTAATCCCTTTGTCGGTTCATCAAGTAATAATAAAGTCGGCTTTGATAATAACGTTGTACATAATGCAAGAAGTTGTTGCTCTCCCCCGCTACAATCATGCGGATGGCGTTCTTTAAGCGAGTACAACCAAAACTGTTTTAGCGTATCTTCTGCTATTTCTTTTCCTTGTTCTCCATATAATTCACGCGCACGTTCATAAACCTCGTCCCATACTGTATCAAATGTAAAATGGTAATACGGATGCTGCGATACATACCCAATACTTTTAAAACGTTCTTTCGAATCAATTTTATGTATTACTTTTCCGTTCCACTTTACTTTCCCTCTTCTCGCTTTTTGTAATCCTGCTAAAATCGTTAACAGTGTAGACTTACCTGTACCATTCTTCCCAACGAGTGCTACCCATTTTCCTTTTTCAATCGAAACTGATAAATCACGTAAAATAAGCGGACTATTTTTTTCATATTGGAACGAAATATGCTCTGCGCTTAAAATTACCTCTTGCTTTTCACTTTGTGCTATTGGCTCATTTACATATGATATCGCTGCAAAATCATTCATTTTCATTTGCGCCTCTCGCACTGTAAACGGAATATCTCTCACATTCCACTCTAAAAATAGCCTTGGAATTTGCGGAATAAATGGACGGAATGTTTCTACTCCCCACATATCCGTAATAACAATTTTAGGACTACCATCATACATAATACGGCCATTATCCATACAAACAACGCGTGTTGCAAGCGGGATAACTTCATCTAAACGATGTTCACTTAAAATAATCGTAATTCCAAGTTCTTCATTAATCCGTTTTAATAATCCTAAAAACTCTTTTGCAGCGATTGGATCTAACTGCGCTGTCGGTTCATCTAATAATAGCAATTTCGGCTGCATAACTAATACCGCAGCTAAATTAACAAGTTGCTTTTGCCCACCAGATAACGTGTGAACAGATTGATGCAATAAATCTTGAAATCCTAAAAAGCTAATAAGCTCTGCTATTCTTTTTTGAATAATATGTGATGATAATCCGATATTTTCTAAAGAAAATGCTAATTCTTGAATTACTGTATCCATAACGATCTGATTTTCTGGGTTTTGAAATACCATCCCAATTTCTTGGGCAGATAACAAATCAGCTACTTCCTCTATTAAAACACCCTCATAAAATATCTCTCCAGAACGCGTACCAATTGGAAGTAACTCCTTTTTAAAATGTTTTAATAAAGTCGTCTTCCCAGATCCCGATCCTCCAGCAAGTGCAATAAACTCACCTTTTTCAACAGAAAGAGAAATATGCTGTAACGCTTTTTCATTTTCATCAGCATATACAAATGATAAATTGTTTATTTCTGTATGCGCCACCATATCCATTCTCTCCCTTCCATTATGATTGGTAAACTAATAAACATCGTTAATACGACAAACATCATCCCATCGTATTGCTGAAATAGAATCGATTCGACTTTCGGATAAATAATCAATTTCCCCCCGCCATAATTACTACATATAATAGCAGCTATAAATAAAATGATTAAATAACTGAGCGTATACCAATCGCGCCTTTCCATTCTATAGCGAATATACGTCGTACGCTTCGTTACACCAAATCCACGAGCTTGCATAGAATCTGCCGTTTGCAGTGCATCTTCTAATGAACAAATTAATAATACTTGCAGCAATTGCATACCATTTTTGACGCGTTCAATTATCGAACCTGAATCTACCTGCACACCTTTCGTCTTTTGAACGAGTGTGATTTTCTTTAATCGCCTCATAAACAAAGGAACAAATCTCACTGTAATCATCGTTAACAATGCAACTTTCGGTGAAATTCTTGAAAACAAATATAAAAATTTATGACTGGAAATAATATCATTGTATGACGCAAACGTAAACATAACTGCAACTAGTAATAACCCCATTACTATTCCAAACATAATCGCCTCAAGCTTAATACGGCTATCACCTAACCAAAATAACGTAGTTCGACCTCTATGCGTTAATAACGAATTAAATAAAATTACCATAAAAAAGAAAACAATTGTGCTCGGTAGCATCTTTCTTATCTTTTCGCTATTTCCTTGCATCACATTTAACATAATAATTAATACTATTGCTCCAATTAAAAAAAGAGGATGAAGACACATCATACATAGTATCATCACCCCGATATAATAGAAAAAATTCACAAAAGGATGTAAAGAAGAAAAACTTATTTTCATAGCCCTTTACCGAATGCCTTTCTTATTGTAATACGTATACCCACTCAATTGTATCTCCTGGTTTTACCGTAGCTACACCAGCACTATGGTTTGGAAAAGCACCGTTCACACGATATTTCCATCCACTAGTATCCGCAATATCTTTTTCATATAAATCATTAATACCTTTTACATAAATACTATCTCTAGATCCGCTTGCATCAACATCTAATCCTGTACGTTGTAATACTTTATACACAGTATCGCCATCTTGTACATCCATCTTTTTCGCACCCATTATATATCCGTTATTTCCTTTTACCGAGATTGTTACTTGTTTTGCTTTAGGTACTGGTGGTACTGGTGGTACTGGTGGTGGCACTGGGTTTGGTGGTGGTACCGGTGTTGGTGGAGCTGGTACACTATTGTTCTCTTCTGGCTTTTTCTTTTGCTCCTGCTTCGGTGTTTCTTTCGGCTGATTCACAACCTTTGCTTCTTCTTTTACTTCTGGTGCTTTCGGTTGTTGTTTCTCTTCTTGTACTTGTTGCTGCTCTGGTTGCTTATTTACAGCAGGTTGCTCTTTCGGTTGTTCCTGTTGTTTCTCTTCTTTCTTTACCTCTGGTTGTGCCTGCGGCTTTTCCTCTTTCGGCTTCTCTTCTACTTTTTGTTCTTGTTTCTCTTTCTGTTCTTCTTGCTGCTTTTGCTCTGATTCAGCTTGCTTTTCTTCTGCTTTTTCTTCTGGCTTCGCTTCATCTTTTTGTTCTTCTTGTTTCGCTACCTCTTCTTGCTTCGGTTCTACCTTCTTTTCAGGCTTTACAGCTGCCTCTTCACATCCGGCAAGTAGCCCGAGCGAAAGCAGTAAAGAAATGAACCATTTCACCTTACTCATCCTATCTCTCACCTTTCATACGAAAATTAGGAGCAAATATTTGCTCCTAATTTTTTGTTAAGCTGCTTTACGTCTCCATAATACATATGCAGAAGCAATACATAATACACCCATACCTACTTCTGTTGCTGCACTATGAGAAGATGCTCCTGTTTTTGGTAGACTGTTACCGTTTCCGATTTTTTTATTCTTAACCGGTTCGTTATCTACAACTACTTTTAGATTTTCATCTTTTGTTTCTTGTTGTACTTGGTCTTGTTCTTTCGGTTCTTCAGTAACTTCTTTTTCTACTACATTATTTTCTGGTTCAACGACCTTTTCTGGCTCTTCAATCGGTTTTGGCTTAATTACATCACCAGCGTCTACATTAGACCAATCATAAATAGATTTTCCCATTTCCTTAAATTGAAGTAATGCTAAAAGAGCCTGTTCTGTAGCCATTCCGTTACCATTTTGATCACTTGGTAACCATTTAAATTCACCATTTGAAAGTTGATATGATAATAGGTTTTGCATTGCCTTATGAAGACGATTTTGATCTACATCTTTAACAAGTGATAATCCAATAATTGCTTGCGCAGTACTATTTGAATTTTCTTGTCCATCAGCTGAAAAACCGCCATTTTGCAGCTGTTCGTTATATAAATACGCAACAGCTTTTTGTATAGCTGGTTTCACATCTGATCGCTCTTGATAAGGAGCTAATGCTGATAAAACCATACCTGTTACATCAACGCTACTAGCACTATCTTTACTACCTGAACTATTATAAGTCCATCCACCGTCTGTATGCTGATTATTTAACAGTGCTTCCACTAGAGCAACTCTGTTCCATTTTGATTCAACTGGAATCTCATACTTCTTCGTATCAAATGCAAGTAAAGCAAATGCATAACCTGTAACCGAATTCACTTTATCTGACTCATACAATTTTTGAACTAAATTATGTCCACCTACATTTTTAGGGTCTGCACTCATTGCATTCATCATAATAATTGTTCTAGCTAAATCTGTCGCTGAAAAACGGTTAATACGCTTTTCTACTTTTTCAGTTACTGACTTAACATAATTTAATTTTGCCTCAATTGGCACATTCTTTCCAGAACGAGAAAGCGCTACAGCTACCCAATCACTTTCAATTCCATCTTGTAACATCTTGTCTGATGTTTTAGAAATGGCTTCATTTAATTGTGCACTTGGAACTTGAATGTTCTCATGCTGTGGTTGTTCTGTTTTTTTATCATCTTGACCTTCTGGTTTTGGATCAACTGTCGGTTTACCATTTTCACCTTCCGGTTTTGGATCAACTGTCGGTTTACCATTTTCACCTTCTGGTTTTGGATCGACTGTCGGTTTACCATTTTCATCTTCCGGTTTTGGATCGACTGTCGGTTTACCATTTTCACCTTCTGGTTCTGGTTCTTCTGTTTTGCCACCGTTAGGTTCTTCTGTTTTACACGTCCCGAACTTATCTAACGTTTCTTTCAATGTTTCCTGGCTTATATTGCTCCAGTCTGAAACAAAGCGAAAGACAACAACATCTCCAGATTTTAATTTATAACTATCTGCTCCGACTTCTGCAGACTTATCATTTACATCATACAGCCAAGCACTTGTAGCCCCGGCCATTAAACCATCGATGCCTTTTACATATGTTCCAAACGACATCGTTTCAGATTCTACCTTGTCCCCCATGACCTTTTGCAGCAAACTTAAAGCTGTTTCCCCATCTTTAATTTGCTCTTCTTTCGGACATAACATTATGCCTTTTTGTGATTCCCCAATAATTGCAAGTTTTGCTGTATTTTCTTCAGCAAACGTAATATGTACTGTATTCGCAAAAGAAACAAATACAAGTGTCACTGCCATTAACGACGTAAGCAGCCACTTTTTCAACATTGCCATCCCAAAATTTCCTCCCTTACTACCATTTGCACAAAAAAAGGCCCTTCAAGGGCGTGCGATTGACACTCTCTTTTTGTAAGTGTCGAACAAAAATGTACAACACCTCCTACCCGCATTATTCGCGGCTATATTTGTATAGGAAAAATAATTTTGTTTATGAACGTATCATTGTGATAACATTCACTTTTCTTGGCACAACTTACTCCCATTTAAGTTATCGTAAAACGATAAACCTATACATTCTGTAAATTTTAAATTTCTGTATTATTTTACTATTGACAAAGAATTTTGTCCATGCTTTATCGGATTTATTTTCTAAGAATAATAACTTATTAACTCTTAACTATGTAAACTCTTTTCACTAATAATGACGCCATCTTCATCCGCATAGACATATTCATTTGGATTCCAATCCACTTGTCCAAAATGCAATGAAATATTTCGTTCTCCTTTTCCTTCTTTCACACTTCTATTTGGCATTGTCCCTAACGCTAAAATACCAATATTAATATTCTTTAGTTCACTAGAATCACGAACATACCCATTCACAATAATTCCTGCTAGCTTTCTTTCTTCCGCAATAGCTGCCAAATTATCACCAAGTAACGCACAATTCCTAGACGCTCCGCCATCAACAACTAATACTGTTCCTTCTGGTAATGTTTGCAATCCTTCCTTCACTAGTACATTATCATCTTTCACTTTTACAGTTGCAATTTTCCCGTGGAATTGTTCTTTCTTCCCAAAAGACCGAAAAGACTGGCGACATATTTGTAATTCCTTTTCAAATTCATCACATAGATCTGTAGTTTTCCACATCTTGTTCCCTCTTTTCCTTTTTCTCTCTACATAACATATTCTTGGCTTATTATCGTTTCCCTGTCTAATATTGCAATAACTTGTATGTATGGGAAAAGGATACAAAAACTATTGCCTTAAGAAGCTACCTTTATTATAATCTATTTCACGGATTGAATTCAGAATATTAAAATTAATTAAGTGAAGAAGGAGGAATTTTATGCAAATACAAACTGAGGCAAAAAAACAACCTAGTAAACAAAAGTTTAAAATGCCTGATGCGTACGTACTACTATTTTTTATTGCCTTACTTTGCGCCATTGCTACGTATTTCGTTCCTGCTGGAGAATTTAAAAGAGTTACAAACGGGACCGTTACAACGACAATACCAGGTAGCTATCATTCTGTTCCGCAATCACCTGTAGGATTTGTTTCTTTTTTTACCGCTATTGAAAAAGGAATGACACTTGCTGCTCCGATCATCTTTTTAATTTTATTTACAGGCGGTGCCATTGCCATTCTTGAAAAAACAGGTGCTCTTGACGGTTTAATCTATCATGTTATTAACAAATTTCGTAATCAGCAATTACTTTTCATTTGTATCGTTGCCGCACTTTTTTCTATTCTCGGAACGACTGGCATTATCGTTAATTCAGTTATCGGTTTTATCCCCATCGGTATCATCGTTGCACGCACATTAAAATGGGACGCTATCGTCGGTGTAGCAATTATTTATTTAGGCACTTATGCTGGTTTTAACGCTACTATTTTATCCCCCTCACCTTTAGGCATTTCACAAAAGATCGCAGAACTTCCGATGTTTTCGGGAATTGGTTTACGCACAGCTATCTATATATCTTTTTTACTTGCCACTATCCTTTATATTAATTGGTATGTAAAGCGCTTGAAAAAATCGAATAAAGGAAGCATTCTTGGCGATAACTGGTTTCCAAGTAACGCTCTTTCAAGCGAAAAGGAAGCAGAGAAAAAAGAAGTTCCTTGGACGATACGTCATAAATTAATTTTACTCGTTTCAGCTTTATCATTAATTGCATTTTTAATAGGCGCTTTTCGGCTACATTGGACGGACGCAGAAATGACCGCTACTTTTATTTTCATAGCAATTACAGCCGGAATAATAGGTGGCATGAAAGCAAACGATATCGCTTCTACTTTTCTAGCGGGCTGCCAAAATCTCATATATGGTGCTTTAATCGTCGGAATGGCTCGCTGTATTTCAGTCATTTTAGAACAAGGAAAATTACTTGATACAATCGTTAACCAACTCGCACAGTCTCTTGAAGGACAAAGCCCTGTATTTGGTGTTATCGGCATGTATGTGAGTAGTGCCGCATTACATTTCCTCATTTCATCCGGGACAGGAGAATCGGTTATTTTCATTCCGATATTAGCTCCATTAGCTGATTTTATGCACATTACACGCCAAGTTACAGTACAGGCTGTTATGCTCGGCGAGGGTGTAGTAAACTGCCTTAATCCAACTTCCGGTGTTTTAATGGGCGTTCTCGCAGCAAGCGGGATTTCTTATGGAAAATGGATTCGTTTCATGGCTCCACTTGCACTTATTTGGTTTATCATCGGACTTGTTTTTCTTATTGTTGGGGTGAATATTGAGTGGGGACCTTACTAAATACTTAACTAGATAAATAAGTACTATCGTTCCATATAAATATCTATTCTATTTCCCCTCACTAGTCCTATAAAAATCATTTATTCTAGTAAAAATATAAGAAGGGATTGATCATAATGATCAATCCCTTTTATCAAAATATAATACCTTTAAAAATCTTAGTTCCAAATTTTATTTACCCATTCCGGATGATCAATAAAAGGATTGCGGTTATGTTGATATTTTGTAAAAATCACTTCATTACGCTTTCGCTCTAAATCATCGACCGGGTCTTGTTCATTCCATTTTAATAAGACAGATAGTTTCCCCATGTATGGATCTTTATTGTTATTTACTTTTTCATTCAGTTCTAAATCTATTTCGCCGTTGTCTCCCTCGTAACGAACAGCCATATAAAACAGCATTCTAGCAATATCTCCTTTTACACTATCACGAGGTTCCCAGGAATCACTATCATATTTACACTCTGTCGCTTCAGAATGATTCACACCACCATTATCAAAATCTAGATTTCCACGTGAACTATTTACAGATACATCCGTCGCTCTTAAATGATGTAGATCTGTTCCAGGTCCTGCAGTCGTTCCAAAGTCACCGTGAGATTTTGCCCAAACATGCTCTCGGTTCCAGTTATTTACTCCTGATCCATTCGTAAGTTTCCCTTGCGAACGACCAGTATATAAGAGTATCACATTATTTTTATTATTTGGGTCCTCATCAGTATCTCTTAGCGCTTCCCAAACCGCACTGTATGATAGCTTTGTATGATTATCAATAATATTATGCAGTTCCTTCTTTAATTCTAAACCCGTTTTTCCTATTGCGTTATTATAATATGTATCGTCATAATTTTTCACAATACTCTCTTGTGCTGATGCAGGAGCTACTTCACCGTGTATAGTATCTGTGAATGATAGCGATGCAGAACCTAAAATAAAAAATGAAGATAGTGTAACCATAGCAATCTTTGTATTTCGAAACTTCATATACCCATTCCCCTTTAAAATATAATTTAAAGCTATTAACTAAAAAGTGCTTTCTAACCCCCAAAACCTTTTAGAAACCCCTATCCCTTTTCTGTTTATTTAATACAAGACTCTATCCAGTCTGTATCACTTCTAAACTTTTTATTTATTCACATTCCAAACAATTTCACTTTTTACAAGGAATATCCTTCTCTTATAAAGATTATTAACATATTCTTTACAACTAAAAAGTAGTTTAATATTAACTTATAAATTTTAATTTATTTATGCAATAATGCATATTTGATAAATACTTAAAAAAATAGTTTGAATAAAATGCATTCAAAGAAAACCGTGCAACAAAACAGATACAGTCTAAGACAGAAATAATAAAAATCAAGATGATAGCTCGACTTTTCCCTTTTCCATAACTGTCTTTATTTTTGTGTAAAACCTTTCTTTCTCTGAATAATACGTACAAAAATAGATTGGATACCATGTAGGCACCAATCTATTTTAATTAAAGAAACTGTGTCAATTCTGAGTTCACAATACGTTGTGCAGTAATGATAACACTGTCAGCTGTTAGTCCATAAACACTATATAGTCCACCAGGTTGATTAGGAACAATTTGAACTTCATATTCAAATGCTTGTCCAAAAGCAGGATGAACTAAACTTAGAGTTACAAAAGTAGAAGCATTAGAATTCACATTGAAGTTTACCTGTTCAATTAATACTAATGAACCGTCAAGTCTAAAAACTCTAGCTACTCCAGTAAGTGGGCCCGCAGTACGGTTAAGGATTTTCACCCTAACTCTATTTGCATTAGCAGGTTGATTTCCTACGTTTTCAATTGGTCCTGTAGTAAGAGCCATATAACATCACCTCCATTATATTATTATGATATTCAACGATAAACATTAATGTTATAGTCTAATTACCCAATTTACTTAAAATAAAAAGAAGCTCCAAATTCTATTATATTTAGGTCATAGATATTAAACTTAATAAAATCAAAGGCAGGAGCATATTTGATATGTTCCTGCCTTTTTATTGTGGGATACCGATAAATAGCCCTCTAGCTAAGATTTTAAAGTGCTACAAAATCAAAAATTTTATCTCACCACAGTTTTCTACGAGAATCCAGTGAACAGCTTATTTACATAATTTTTGTTCTCGGAAGTTGATTTTGTAGCGCCCTTTCTCGTAATTCACTATGTTTTCCAAAGAAAATAGTGAAAAACAGGGCGATGAATACATTTACAAAATGACAAAACTGTAAGAATACACGAATGTTTGTAAGAAAGTTCGATGTTTTCTTTTTCCTTTTTTTATTATAGTGAAAAAGAAGAACAAAATATTCTCTTATGTAGGAAAGGAAGATAATAATGATTGATCTATTAAATAAATGGATGTTAGAAAGTACAGCCAATTTTAATATCGTTGTAGGACTTACAGCACTTCTATTTTTGGGTTCAGTAATTGCACTTATTATTATTTACAAAAAAATTGGTAAACCGGTTGAAAGAACAAATACTATTTATTTAAAAATTACTTCTCGTATGTTTACTACTCAAATTCTAATGAATGCTATATTTATTTCTTTAGTTGGTAAAGATATTGAGAATTTCCGTCAAATCTTTATATTATTTGAAGCTTTTGTATTCTTTATTGGAGCTATTTATTCGTTTAAATTATATAGACAGGAGTACAAATGATTCACTTACAAGAAACAATAAAAAACAGTAATGATTTTACATTACTGTTTTTTATTGTTCATTTTTAATTGTAAACTTTTCATTTTTAGTTAACTGTATATTCTATACATATGAGGTTAACATAACCCATCATTAGCGTTAGCGAGGAAAAAGGACAACCCTGCTCTCACAAGTGAACCCTTTTTTAGTTCTATGAATCTATACATATTATATACATTCCTATCCTAACGTGGTTTTAGTGCTCTTGTTTGTTACTGGATTAGCCAAAAAACTGTATAAAATCTTGCATACTATTAGCGTGTTTTTTCAAAAATACTGGCATCCCCCAATTTGTGCTTTCTTATGGATATTTCTTGACTCCTCATTAAAACACTCTCCTGTTCTTTGTCTATCTTTAAGAATAAACCCTGCTTGTTTATTTCAAGTTCTTGCATCGAGGTTTTACCTTCTCCCAAAGCCAAACAAACAATTCAGATTACATACCTATATCAAACTAAACATTCAATCTTTATCCAATTTGTAAATAAAAAAGGATAATCAGCCCCATAATGGACTAACTATCCTATAAATTATTGTCTAAATTCAATAAAGTGAAACTTTAATCAGCCCTCACCAATCGGGCTTTTACGGGCAGTTGATCCCCATCTAATTTCTTTGCTTCCGCTGAATTTTGAGGTGAGGGTCTTACTTCCCGGCAAATAGCGGGATAAAACTAGAACTTCTTTTCCTATGTATCATTATTTCGTTACTTCACCAAACTGCGCTCTCGTCACTTTCGCCAAGTCCTCTACTTTAAGCTCAATTTGTATACCAATTTTCCCGCCACTCACTATCATCGTTTCAAGTGATTGGGCACTTTCATCAATACATGTAGAAAATAGCTTTTTCATTCCAACTGGTGAACAACCGCCGCGAATGTATCCTGACACTTTCGTAATATCTTTAACAGGAATCATTTCAATTTTCTTTTCACTTACTGCTTTTGCGGCAGCTTTTAAATTTAGTTCCTCATCTACCGGAATAATAAACACATGATAATTTTTACTATTCCCTTGAGCAATTAACGTTTTATATACTTCTCTCACTTCTCGTCCAATTTTCTCGGCTACTGATACGCCATCAATTTTCCCATCGTCTGGATCATATGACATCATCGAATATTCAATTTTTTCTTTATCTAATATTCGCATCGCATTTGTTTTATCTTTTTTCATAACGTTCTCCTTAAAAGGTTATTTCATATTATTAAGTTTTATTATACACCCTTTTCCATTTCTCCTACATAACTTCACGTATTTTTCAAAACTAAAAATATTGATAATTCAAAAATCACCTGATATAATTTGGGAAAACTTACGTTAAGGAGAGATTTGTCATGCGAAATTTTAATACTTCTTTCCAACTTCATCATCATACGTAACGCCGTGTATCCGAAGAAAAATTTTTCTTCGTGGGTACAGGGCTTTTCCTGTTGACCCACGAAGCGTTCATAAAGCTATGTGGGTATTTTTACCTGCATAGCTTTTTTTAATTTAAAAAAGGAGTGATTATGATGGAAATGAGAAATGTAAAAGGAACGAAAGACTATTTACCAGAGGAGCAAGTGCTGCGAAATAAAATTAAAAGAGCTTGTGAAGATACGTTTGAACGATACGGATGCAAACCTTTAGAAACGCCGACGTTAAATATGTATGAGCTTATGTCTTACAAGTACGGCGGTGGTGATGAAATATTAAAAGAAATATATACACTTCAAGATCAAGGAAAACGTGATATTGCCTTACGATACGATTTAACTATTCCATTCGCAAAAGTTGTGGCAATGAACCAGAACATCCGCCTCCCTTTTAAACGTTATGAAATTGGGAAAGTATTTCGAGATGGGCCAATTAAACAAGGAAGATTTCGTGAATTTATACAATGCGACGTTGATATTGTCGGTGTAGAATCAGTCATGGCTGAAGCGGAACTCATGAGCATGGCGTTTGAGCTGTTCCGAACATTAAACTTAGAGATATCAATCCAATATAATAACCGAAAATTGTTAAATGGTATTCTTCAGGCCATTAACATCCCTACTGAATTAACAAATGACGTCATTTTATCATTAGACAAAATCGAAAAGATTGGGATTGATGGTGTACGAAAAGATGTATTAGAGCGCGGAATTTCTGAAGAAATGGCTGATACAATATGTAATACTGTATTATCTTGTCTAAAGCTTACAATTGTTGACTTTAAAGAAGCTTTCAATAACCAACTCGTTGCCGATGGCGTAAACGAATTGCAACAATTACAGCAATATTTAATCGCTCTCGGAATAAATGAAAATACGATATTCAATCCGTTTTTAGCAAGAGG
The DNA here is from genome assembly GCF_050172015.1 of Bacillus sp. GMa5/1. Taxonomy (NCBI): domain Bacteria; kingdom Bacillati; phylum Bacillota; class Bacilli; order Caryophanales; family Bacillaceae; genus Bacillus; species Bacillus sp. GMa5/1. Next base: position 41,861 of record NZ_JBNLYC010000030.1, read on the forward strand.
ACTCACAATGTATACTGGCACCGTATATGAAATCTTTTTAAAAGATGGATCGATTACATCTAGCATAGGTAGCGGCGGCCGTTACGATAACATTATCGGAGCATTCCGTGGTGATAGTATGAACTATCCAACAGTCGGTATTTCATTCGGTTTAGACGTTATTTATGCAGCACTATCGCAGAAAGAAACAATCTCATCTACAGCGGATCTATTTATCATCCCGCTCGGGACTGAGTTACAATGCTTACAAATTGCCCAGCAATTACGTTCCACCACTTCCTTAAAAGTCGAACTTGAACTAGCAGGACGCAAATTAAAACGCGCCCTTAATTATGCCAATAAAGAAAATATCCCTTATGTGCTTATTATTGGGGAAGACGAACTTAGTACAAACACTGTTGTGTTGCGGAATATGAAGGAAGGTAGTGAGGTAAAGGTTCCGATTTCTTCTTTAAGTAGTCATTTATAATACGAACCACCCTCGTTTGGGTGGTTTTTCTATTTTATAGATACCTAACAATTAGTTTACATAAAATTATTATAATCTATTAAAAATACAAATAAACAATATCCAATTACCTATTATTTTTGGTAATGTATAGATATGAATTGTTTTAGGAGG